>NZ_JBEPLH010000042.1:0-39061 GCF_040545135.1 Burkholderia sp. 572
TGGGTTCAAGGGGCTGTCCCCGCTAATACCGGGCTGGCGAACGTGCCTGGCCGGCCGCATTGCGGCCGGCAAGGCACGTTCGCCTGTTTGGAAAAAATCATGCGTGGGGCTGGCCCCAGAAGGGCCGATCGCCGCGTCATGCTCCTCGCGAATACGTCGAGTATTCGTTTCGTTGCAATCCTTGCGCTCGGCCCTTCTGGGGGCCAGCGCAAGCCCGTTATTAGCGTGAACAGCCCCTTAGAGGTCCCGACCATGGATCGCCAGACCGTCGCGCTGCTGGGCGGCACCGGCTTCATCGGCAGCCGGCTCGTCAATGCGCTGATCGACGCCGGCAAGCAGGTACGGATCGGCACGCGCCGGCGCGACCACGCACGCCACCTGCAGATGCTGCCGGTCGAAATCGTCGAGCTCGAAGCGCTCGACACGCGCACGCTCGCGCGCTTCGTCGCCGGTGCGCACGCGGCGATCAACCTCGTCGGCGTGCTGCACGGCGGCCGCGGTACGCCGTACGGGCCCGGCTTCGAGCGCGCGCACGTCACGCTGCCGGCCGCGCTCGCGACCGCCTGCACCGAGGTGGGCGTGCAGCGCGTGCTGCACATGAGCGCGCTCGGCGCCGATTCGCATGGCGCGAGCATGTACCAGCGCTCGAAGGGCGACGGCGAGGCCGCGCTGCATGCGATCGCGGCGACCGATTCGCTCGCGCTGACGATCTTCCGCCCGTCGGTCGTGTTCGGCCCCGGCGATGCATTCCTCAACACGTTCGCGAACCTGCAGCGCACGATGCCCGTGCTGCCGCTCGCGATGCCCGACGCGCGCTTCCAGCCCGTGTTCGTCGGCGATGTCGTGCGCGCGTTCGTCAACACGCTGGATCTCGCGGCCGCGCACGGCAAGACCTACGAACTCGGCGGCCCGACCGTCTACACGCTCGAGCAGCTGGTGCGCTATTGCGGCACGCTGGTCGGCCGGCAGGCACGCATCGTGCGGCTGCCCGACGCGCTCGCGCGGCTGCAGGCGAGCGTGTTCGAATGCCTGCCCGGCGAGCCCGTGCTCACGCGCGACAATCTCGCGACGATGTCGGTGCCGAACGTGCTGTCGGGGCCGCTCGCGCCGGAGCTCGGGATCTCGCCCGCGAGTCTCGAAAGCATCGCGCCCGCGTATCTCGGCCAGGCCGCGCAGCGGTCCCGGTTCGACTGGTTCCGCTCGCGCCGCTAGGCCGGCCCGGGTGCCTTCGTTCGGCTTCGTCCTTTTCACCTTCTCGTTTTCCGGAACACCGTCATGAAACTCGTCATTGGAGACAAGAACTACTCGTCGTGGTCGATGCGTCCGTGGCTGCTGCTCGCGCATTTCGGCATCCCGTTCGACGAGATCGCGATCGAGCTGCGCCACGACGACACGGCCGCACGCATCCTCGAGTATTCGCCGTCCGGCAAGGTGCCGTGCCTGATCGACGACCACGGCGTCGCGATCTGGGATTCGCTCGCGATCGCCGAGACGCTCGCCGAACGCTATCCGCAGTTTCCGATGTGGCCGGCTGATCCGCTCGAGCGCGCGCATGCGCGCTGCGTCGCGGCCGAGATGCATGCGGGCTTCGCGGCGCTGCGCACGCAGATGGGCATGAACGTGCGCGCGTCGATGCCGGGGCGCGGCGCGACGCCGGATGCGCTCGCCGACGTCGCGCGCATCGACGCGTTGTGGAGCGCGTGCCTCGAGGCGTCGGGCGGGCCGTTCCTGTTCGGCGAATTCGGGATTGCCGATGCGATGTACGCGCCCGTCGTGATGCGCTTCAACACGTACGCGCCGGGCCTGTCGCCGGACGCGGCCGGTTATGCGGCCCGCGTGACGGCGCTGCCGGCCGTCCAGCGCTGGATCGACGCCGCGCGCCGTGAAACGAACGTGATCGCCGAATTCGAACCGCAGCCATGAACATCTACGCTGTAGGCGGTGCGATCCGCGACGAATTGCTCGGCGTGCCCGTGCAGGACCGCGACTACGTGGTGGTAGGCGCGACCCCCGAGCAGATGGCCGCGCAGGGTTTCCGGCCGGTGGGCAAGGATTTCCCGGTCTTCCTGCATCCGCGGACGCAGGAGGAGTACGCGCTCGCGCGCACCGAGCGCAAGACGGCGGCCGGTTATCACGGCTTCCAGTTCCACTACGCGCCGGATGTGACGCTCGACGAGGATCTCGCGCGGCGCGACCTGACGATCAACGCGATGGCGCGCGAGGTCAGCCCGGAGGGCGAGCTGGTCGGGCCCGTGATCGACCCGTTCGACGGGCAGGCCGACCTGCGCGCGCGCGTGTTCCGCCATGTGAGCGATGCGTTCGTCGAGGATCCGGTGCGGATCCTGCGCATCGCGCGCTTTGCCGCGCGGTTCGCGGACTTCACGGTCGCGGACGAAACGCTCGCGCTGATGCGGCGGATGGTCGACGCGGGCGAGGTCGATGCGCTCGTGCCCGAACGCGTCTGGCAGGAAATCGCGCGCGGGCTCATGGAGGTGAAACCGTCGCGGATGTTCGCGGTGCTGCGCGAGTGCGGCGCGCTCGCGCGCATCCTGCCCGAAGTCGATGCGTTGTGGGGCGTGCCGCAGCGCGCCGACTACCACCCGGAGGTCGACACCGGCGTGCACGTGATGATGGTCGTCGACCATGCGGCGAAGCAGGGTTATTCGCTGCCGGTGCGCTTCGCGGCGCTCACGCACGATCTCGGCAAGGCGACGACGCCTGCCGACGTGCTGCCGCGCCATATCGGCCACGAGGGGCGCAGCGTCGACCTGCTCAAGCCGTTGTGCGAACGGCTGCGCGTGCCGAACGAATGCCGCGATCTCGCGCTCGTGGTCGCGCGCGAGCACGGCAACCTGCATCGCGTGATGGAGATGGGCGCGGCCGCGCTGGTGCGGCTGTTCGAGCGCAGCGACGCGCTGCGCAAGCCGGCGCGTTTCGCCGAGATGCTGCAGGCGTGTGAATCGGATGCGCGCGGGCGGCTCGGGCTCGATACGCAGCCGTATCCGCAGGCCGAGCGGCTGCGCGTCGCGCTCGCGGCCGCGCGCAGCGTCGATGCCGGCGCGATCGCGCGCGGCATCGGCAACGACACGGAGAAGATCCGGGAGGCCGTGCATCGCGCGCGGATCGAGGCCGTCGCGCAGGCGCTCGAGATCGGCGAATAACGGCGGCGGGAAGGGCGCGCGTCGCGCGCCTGCAAAGCCGTTACGGCTTCTTCTTGCGTGCCGGCTTGGCGGCCGCCACGCGTTTGCCGGCGGCCGCGCTCGGTCTGGCTGCCGCCTTTTTGTCCTTTTTCACGGTGCCGGCGGCACGATCGCGATCCGCCCGTGCGGGCGCCGGCCCGCGGCGGCCCGTGCGCGGTTCGCCCGCCGCGGCGCGCGCGACGGGGGCCGGTTTCGCGGTGTCCATCGTCGCGGACACGAACCCGGCGCGACGGTCGTCGAACAGCGGCAGCGTGCCGACCGCGATCACCTCGGCCGGCCCGTCGCCCACGTTGGCGACCCGATGCCGCTTGCGCGCGTCGAAGTGCAGCGAGTCGCCGGGCGACAGCGGGTAGTTCTTCCTGCCGATCGTGAAGCAGATCCGGCCGGCCAGCACGTACACGAATTCGTCGCCGCCGTGCGCCACCCATTCCGAGCGGTAGCCTTCCATCATCCGCACCTTGAGCGCGTTGATCTGGCTGCCGTCGAACGTGGTGGACAGGCGTTCGTACCATTGCGATGTGGCGTCGAGCGCGTACGCCTTGCGGCTGCCCTCGTGCGAATCGGGCTGCACCTGGCGCGGCTGGTCGATCAGCGCGCCGAGCGGCACGTCGAGCGCCTTCGCGACGTTGACGAGCGACGACAGCGAGATGCCCGTGAGATGGCGCTCGACCTGGGACAGGAACCCGACCGACAGTTTCGCTTCGGTCGCGACTTCCAGCAGCGTCTTCTTCGCTTCCCGGCGCAGGCGGCGAATGCGCTGGCCGATACGCATGATGTCTGAATCCATGAATCTCTTTCGCGGCAACGAATCGGGAGGCGGGCGGACGGGCGGTGCAGTCGCCGGACAGGGAATTCCGCGCACCGCACGAAGCACGGCCGCCGGGGCGGCGATGCCGGCGCATTGTACCGCGCGGTGCCGCCGGACGAACGCCCGCTGTGCAGGGATCCGCAAGCGTCATGCCGATTTTAGCCCTACGAAAATTTCAGCTTGACCTCGATTTCAGCGTGCTCTAGATTCTGTCGCGCGCATCAAAAAAAGTTAAGTGAGACGAAAATTTTTTTAAGGGCCTGCCGCCGGGACGGTACGGCGGCCCGGCGTCGTGCCGCGCCGGGTCGTGCGTCGACCGTGCAGCGGCGCAGGGCCGCGTCAGGCCTGCTTCAAGCCTGCTTTGGGCCTGTACCCCGCCGCGTCACCGCCGGCCGCCGACAACAATGCATAACGGGCTTCCGATGATCGATCGACTGAAATACAGCTTCTCCGGCCTTCCCCCGTACGACGCGTCCGTCGTCGACACGCAGGCGGGCCTGTCGCGCCTGCTCGACGCCGCGCGGCTCGATGCGGTACTGGTCACGTCGCAGGACGAATACGTGACCGAGTACCTGCCGCGCAGCAACAACCCGCGTTATGCGCTGTCGGGCTTCGACGGTTCGGCCGGCTGCGGGATCTTCCTGAGCGCGGCGACCGCGCAGGCGCTCGGCGTGCCGCCGTTCGTGCTGTTCGTCGACGGTCGTTATCACCTGCAGGCCGAGCAGCAGTGCGATCCGGCGCGCGTGCGCATCGAGAAGCTCGGGATGAACGTGACGATCTGGCAGGCGATGGCCGACTGGCTGGTCGCGCACGGGAGCCGGCTCGCACGGGTCGGCTACGACGCGCGGCGGATCAGCGTCGCGCAGCGCGATCGCCTGTTCGAGCAGACGCAGGCCGCGTCGCTCGACTGGACGAGTCTCGCCGATCGCGAGATCGATCTCGCGATCGCGTTGCCGGGCTGGGTCGTCGAGCGGCCGATCTTCGAGGTGCCGGAAGCGATGACCGGCCTGAGCGTTGCGCAGAACCTCGACGCGCTGAGCCGCAAGCTCGCCGCGCATACCGGCGCGCCGGACGGCAGGACCGCCTTCTTCACCTGCGCATCGGACGACCTCGCGTATCTGCTGAACAGCCGCGGTTATCACATCCCGAATGCGTCGTCGCACCTCGGCTTCCTGTTCGCGGTGGGCGGGCAGGTGGCGTTGTTCCTGCCGGAAGGCTGCGATCGCTGCGAGGTCACGCTCGAGTCGTATCCGGCGCTGCACGTGATCCGGCGCGATGTCGCGGCGCTCGAGCGCTTTCTCGCGCCGTTCGCGGTCGATCACGTGTGCTACGGCTTCGAATCGGTGAACTGCGCGCTCGTCGACGCGGTGAAGCGGGTATGGCCGCAGGCGCGGCATGCCGATTTCAACCCGGTCGAGGCGATGCGGGCCGGCAAGACGCCGGCGGTGCTCGACCGGTTCCGCGACGCGTTTGCGCGCAGTTCCGCGGCGATCGCCGAGACGATGCGCTGGGCGAAGACGGGCGAGCCGGGCGTGCGCCATACCGAATACGACCTGGCGCGCGCGATCAACGATGCATACGCCGCGCGTTCGGCGGTTGCGCTGACGTTTCCGTCGATCGCCGCGAACGGCGCGAACAGCGCGTTCGCGCATTACACGGCGGCGAGCGCCGACGTCGAGCTGACGGAAGGCGAACTCGTGCTGCTCGACAGCGGCGCGTATTACGAAGCCGGCTTCGCGACGGACTGCACGCGCGTGGTGCTGCGCCGGACGCACCCGGATACGGTCGCGCAGCCGTGGCAGCGCGAGATCTACACGGTCGCGCTGAAGGCCTGCATCAAGGGGCTCGTCACGCGCTTCCCGAGCACGGCAAAGGGCGGCGACGTCGATGCGCTCGTGCGGCAGGTGTGCCGCGATCACGGCCACGATTTCGGCCACGGCACCGGGCACGGCGTCGGGATTCACGTGCACGAGGGCGGCGTGCGGTTCGCGCCGGGCGCGCAGTACGGGCTCGTGCCGAATGCGGTGATTTCGGTCGAGCCGGGCATCTACCTGCCGGGCAAGGGCGGCGTGCGGATCGAGAACATCGTGATCATCCGTCAGGACGACGCGCAGCCGGACACCGTGACGTTCGAGAACATCGTGACGGTCGGCTACGACTGGGACCTGATCGATCTCGACCTGCTGGACGACGACGAGCGCGCATACCTGCGCGACTACGAGCGGCTGTGCGTCGAGCGCGGCACGCAGGTCACCGCGTGTCCGCTGCTGTAGGCACCGCCGCCCGCGCCGGTCAGTTCAGCAGGCGCGCCCGCGCGAACGGCGCGATCCGCTCGGCGAGCCACGCGTGCGTGCGTGTCGTCGGGTGCAGCGTGTCCCAGAACACGAAGCGCGCCGGGTCGCGGCAGTCCGCACGCGGCGTCTGCGCGCTCAGGTAGGTGAGCGACGACGGTTTCGGGATGTCGAGGCACGCGCGCTTCGCGTCGTCGAAGCCGTATTGGGCCGGATGGCTCAGCAGGTCGTCGAACAGCGCGTACGCGTCGAACACCTCGAGCCGCAGCGTCGCGCCGTAACGGGCGCGCAGCGCGGCGGCCGCGTCGGCGAGGCGCCGGTTGTAGTCCTTCACCTGCGCGGCGACGCTCGCCGTGTCGGTGCGCGTCGCGAACACCGGTGCGCGCGACACGTCCGGCAGCGTGACGAGCATGATCCGCGTCGCGCCGGCCGCGGCGAGCCGCTCGAGGCTGTCGCGCACCGCATTCGCCGCCTGCTCGGGCGAGCGCCCGTAGTTCACCAGGTCGTTGCCGCCCGCGAACACCGCGAACAGCGTGTTGGCGGGCCGGTAGTCCGGTGCGCGATCCATGTATTCGCGCCACGAGTCGATCTGCTGCACGAGGCCCGGCACGACGAGGTACTGGTCGGTCGCCGCGCCGCCGATCGCCCAGTTGTAGAACGGCAGCCGCAGCGCGTTCGCGAGATATTCGGCCCACACCGGGCCGTTGCTGAAGCGTCCCGCCTGCCAGCTCGTGCCGTTCGGCAGCTTCCACTGGCTCGCGTTGAACATGTTCTGCGTGTCGGACAGGCTGTCGCCGAACACGATCAGCTTGTTGACGCGTGTGTCCTGTTGCGCGGCGTCGAGGGTCCACACCGTGTAGTTGAACGACAGCGCGTTGTTCGCCGCGACCGCCTGCACGAGGTCGGACCCGATGCTTTTCGCGGCCAGCGTCTTGCGGCACACGTCGGCGAGCGTGTCCTGCGTCGTCGTGCTGTAGAACATGTTCTTCCACTGCGTGATGCCGTCCGCCCACCAGTAGCCGGACACGCGATACCAGTCGCCGCCGGCGGGGTCGCGCGCCCATTCGTAGGTCGCGGCCGGCTTCAGCGGATCCGCGTCGATCCGGTACCAGCAGCGCAGGTACGTGTAGGTGTCGGACCCGCGGCGCGACGCGCGCGGCGTCGCGCCGGGCGTGCCCGGGGCGGCCGGCGGCACGATGTCGGGGCCGGCCGGCGACAGCGACATGTCGCCCGTCGGCACGGGCAGCGTTGCGGCGCCGGCGGCCTGCGCGGCGGAAAGCGTCAATGCGGCGCCCAGCGCCGCAACGGCGGAAACGGCGGCGCTGCGGTACGAAAACGGAATGCGGAAATATGGCATGCGGCCCTCTTCTGATTGTTGTGACGGGACGGCGGCGCGGTTGCGCAGCCGTGTATCGGAAGGGACCGTGAGTGCCGGGTTCGAGCCCGGTCTGTCGAAATGCGGGAGGCCGCGAATGGCGGCGAGGTGCTTGCTGCGAGGTACTACGAGCTGCTACGAGGTGCGGCAGGGAAGGCAGCGGCGCCGCTGCCGGTCAGTCAGTTGGTCAGTCAGTGCTTCAGCGCATGAGCGCCGATACGCGCCCGTCGGGGCCATAGACGCCGGCCGGCGCGGGTGCCGAGCGCAGTACCGCGAGCGCGCGCTCGTTGTAGTCCATCCGGATCCGGATCAGCATCCCGTTGTTCGCATTGGCCTGGCGCGCGCGTTCGGCGGCCTGTTGCAGCAGCTGCCAGCGGCCGGCGAGGCGCGCATCGCGCTCGGCGGCCTGGTCCATCCCCTTCTTGCCGGCCGGAAAGCCGAGCGCGGAAAGCTGGGTGTCGCGCGTGCGTTCGAGCTGCGCGAGCCGGTCGATCAGCTCGCTCTTCTTCTCGACGATCCCGGGCAGCATCTCGAGCGGCTGGGCCATCGTCAGCGCCTTTTCCTCGTAGGCGAGCAGGGACGCGAACGCCTCGACCGTCGCGTGTTCGTCGTTGACCGTGGCCAGCAGCTCTTCTCTCATCGCGTCATGCTCGTCGCGCCGGCGCGGGTTGGGCGCGCCGGCAAACCGGGAGACCGGGGGACCGGCCGCGAGGCCGGCTTCAGTTGCCCGGGCGCTGCTGCTGCAGCAGCTCGCGGGCGGTATTCAATACGCCGTCGGCGATCTTGTTCGCATCGATCGTCAACGTGCCGTTGTTCAGCGCGTCCTTGATCGACTGGACGAGGCCCGTGTCGATATCGGCGTTGCCGGACGCGGATACCGAACGCAACTGGCCGGACAGACCCGACAGGTTCACGGTCGTGTCGCCGCCGGTCGACCCTGCGTCGGCCGCCTGCGCGGACGAAGACGAGGCCGTGCCGGATGGCGCACGGGTCGCGCCGTTGCCGGTCGGCGCCAGGGGGCTCGGGTTCGGAGTGGAATCGATCTTCACGATGGGTTTCCTGTTCGGTTTGACCCAGATAACGGCCGGGTCGGCCCGAACTTTAGCATCGCGAGCCCGAAATGCTCCGAATAAACAATTCTTTACATTCTTGCCGCAGCATCCGTCCCTACAGCGGAATCTCCACGGTGCCGGCGTCCTTGACGATCGCCGTGACGATCTGGCCCGCCGCCATCCGCACCCTGACCGACTGGCCGGGCGCGGCATTCGCCAGCGCGCTGCCCTCGGCCGAAATCGTGAAACCGGGCCCGGCCGCGACGACCCGCACCGTCTGGCCGGCCGACACCGACGCCGCGCTCTTCAGCAGGTCCTGCCGCAGCGGCAGCCCGGCCGAGATGCGCGCGAGCGCGGTCGAGCCGATCGCCTGCGCCGGATCGGTGATCACCGCGAGCGGAAGCACCGTCAGGTCGCCGTCGCGGGCGACCAGGTCGGCCGCGGAGAGCGGCTCGCCGGGCGCGATCTGGCGCGCGGCGACGTAATAGGTGGCCTGCACGGTCACTTTCGCCTGCAGGTAGACGGTCCACGGCCGCTCGCCCGCGCAGCGCACGCCGACCGTCGTGCGGCCCCACAGGCGCGCGCCGGTCGGCATGAACGGCTCGAGCGTCGTGCACGCGGCGAGCCCGCGCGGAAACGCGGTCGTGACCGTCGCGGTGGTCTTGCCGGGCAGGCCCGCGATCTGCTGCTGCAGGAACGCGAGGGCCGCGCGGCGGATCGACTCGGGATCCTGCTGGCCGGGCGGCGTCGCGGGCTGGGCGGCATTGGCTGCATTGGCCGCCGGGGCCGCGTTGGCGGAACCCGGCGTCGCGCGCGGCGCCGGCAATGCCGACGCGGCGCGGGCGGCCGCCATGCGCGAGGCGAAGGCCGGCTGCGGGGCCGGCCGTACGGGATTCGATGCGGGTTCGGCCGTGCCGGCGACGACCGTCGCGATCGCAGTCGGATCGGCGGCGCGCGGCGCGCCGTATCCGGCGTTCGCGCGGGCGGCTGCGTAGACGGGGCGGGGCGCCGGTGCCACCGCGGCAGCCGGCGGCGGGACGGTCGTCACGACCATCGTGCCGGCCGGTTGCGGCGCGTAGCCGGTGCCGCTCGCCGCGCGACCCGCGTCCGGCGCGAGGCCCGCACCCGGCGCCATCGCCGCATTCCCGCCGAACTGCCCGCCGCTTGCCGCTTTGGCGTGCGCGAGCGCGGTTTCGGCCGTCTCGCCGCGCCCGGGAATCACGATCATCCCGTCGTCCGCGTGCGCGGCCGGGGCGGCGATCCACAGCGCCGCGGCGAGCGCAAACGCACGCCGGACGTGCATGAGCCGCCCGTTCCTTCCGCGAAGTGCGCTGCCAGTCATCGCCCGATCCCCGATCCGTTGCTCCGCTTCGCATTCTAGGGAGCGGGGCCGTCGCGCAAACGATGAATAGAGGGGGCCTTTGCCGCGTTATTCGCCCGATTGCCAGTTGCGTCCGGCGCCTACCATCGCTGTCATGGAAAAAAGCCTCTCGGGTCGCCATCCGGCGCGAGGGGCGTGCAGCGCTTCATACGGAGAGACGCACACATGCTGGACAAACTCGATGCGGAATTCGCGTTCGGCCGACAGGCGCTCGACGTGCGCGCCTACCGGCAGGAACTGCTGTCGTCGAACATCGCGAACTCCGACACGCCCGGCTACCAGGCCCGCGACGTCGATTTCGCGTCGACGCTCGCGCGCTCGCTGAAGCAGGCCAATGGCGGCCTCGCGCCGAGCAACGCCGCGCAACTGCCGATGACGCAGCCGGCCGGCGTGACGAGCGGCATGTCGATGGTGTCGACGGCGGCGGGCCACATGGCCGGCACCGCGAAGCTGATCCCGACGGGCGGCCCGGCGGACGACTACGGCCGCGCGCAGTACCGGATGCCGCTGCAGCCGTCGCTCGACGGCAACACGGTCGATCTCGACGTCGAGCGCGTGCAGTTCGCGAACAACGCGCTGCACTACCAGACCGGGATGACCGTGATGACCCAGCAGATCAAGGCGATGATCGCCGCGATCACGACGAACCAGTGACGGCGCGCACCGCCTCCGAATCCGAGCAAAAGGAGCTTCCATGCCTTCGTTGATGAACATCTTCGGCGTCGCCGGCTCGGCGCTGTCCGCGCAGTCGCAGCGCCTGAACGTCACCGCGTCGAACCTCGCGAACGCCGACAGCGCGACCGGCCCCGACGGCAAGCCGTACAAGGCCAAGCAGGTCGTGTTCGCGACCGACCCGATCGGCGGCGCGCGCACCGCGTCCGGCCAGGGCGTGGGCGGTGTGCGCGTGACGAAGGTGATGGACGACCCGTCGCCGATGAAGTCGACCTACGACCCGTCGAACCCGGCCGCCGACGCGAACGGCTACGTGCAGATGCCGAACGTCGACCCGGTGCAGGAGATGGTGAACATGATCTCGGCGTCGCGCTCGTACCAGGCCAACGTCGAGACGCTGAACACCGCGAAGACGCTGATGCTCAAGACGCTGACGATCGGCTCGTAAGCCGCGCGCCGACCGACCTTACAGACCCGACAGTTCCGAAAGTCCAGACAGAAGGCCACCCAGGATGACTTCCTCCAGCACGACGATCGGCAGCAACGGCACGAACGTGTCGACCCTGCCGACCGACACGATGAACACCAACAACGTGTCGTCGACCAACGGCACGTCGGCGAGCGACCTGCAGGCGACGTTCCTGAAGCTGCTCGTCACGCAGCTGCAGAACCAGGACCCGACCAGCCCGGTCGACAGTTCGCAGATGACGTCGCAGCTCGCGCAGATCAACACGGTGAGCGGCATCGCGCAGCTGAATACGTCGCTCACGTCGCTGTCGTCGCAGCTCACGGCCGGCCAGCAGACGCAGGCCGCGCTGCTGATCGGCACGAACGTGCTCGCGCCGGGCAACGCGGTCGCGGTGAAGGGCGGCGCGGCGTCGCCGTTCGGCGTGTCGCTGTCGAGCTCGGTGTCGAACCTGACGATCACCGTGAAGAACGCGGCGGGCACCGTGGTGAACACGATCAAGGCGGGCGCGCAGTCGGCCGGCACCGTGCCGTTCAACTGGACGCCGACCGACTCGGCGGGCAACGCACTGCCGGACGGCAAGTACACCGTCAGCGCGTCGTACACCGACAGCAACGGCACGCCGCAGCCGGCCACGACGCTCGCGGCCTCGACGGTGCAGAGCGTGATCAAGCAGGCGGACGGCACGGCGGGGCTCGTGCTGTCGAACGGCACGACGGTGGGGCTGACCCAGGTCGCGTCGATCTTCCCGAATACCGCGTCGTCGTCGCCCTCGTCCGGCGGCACCACCTCCAACTGATACTGATCGAGCATTCTCGAAACGGAGACCGAAATGGGTTATCAACAGGGTCTGAGCGGCCTCTCGGGTGCATCGAACGCGCTCGACGTGATCGGCAACAACATCGCCAACGCGAACACGGTCGGCTTCAAGTCGAGCACCGCGCAGTTCGCCGACATGTACGCGAACTCGGTCGCGACGTCGACCAACACGCAGATCGGCATCGGGACGCGGCTGAACTCGGTCGAGCAGAACTTCGGCCAGGGCGGGATCACCACGACGAACTCGTCGCTCGACGTCGCGATCAACGGCAACGGCTTCTTCCAGATGTCGAACAACGGCGTGACGACGTACTCGCGCGACGGCACGTTCCAGCGCGACAAGAACGGCTTCATCATCGACTCGCAGGGCCGCAACCTGATGGGCTACGCAGCCAACACGGGCGGCGTGATCAACACCGCGCAGACCGTGCCGCTGCAGGCGCCGACGACCAACCTCGCGCCGACCGCGACGACCAAGATCTCCGCGCAGTTCAACCTGAACTCGCAGGACACGGTGCCGACCAAGAAGCCGTTCAGCGCGACCGACAACACGACGTACAACTACTCGACGTCGATCCAGGTTTACGACTCGCTCGGCGGTTCGCAAGCGGTCAACATGTATTTCGTGAAGTCGGCGGCCGGCACGTGGGAAGCGTACGCGGGCGTGCAGGGCGGCGCGACGAACGACCTCGGCACGGTCACGTTCGACTCGTCGGGCGCGATCCAGAGCACGACGACGGGCACGCCGGCCACGCCGACCACGTCGCTCGGCCAGTTCCAGTTCACGGTGCCGAACACCGACGGCTCGGCGACGCCGCAGAACCTCACGCTCGACCTGACCGGCACGACGCAGTACGGCGGCAAGGACGGCGTGAACAACCTCGCGCAGGACGGCTTCGCGAGCGGCACGCTGACGACCTACACGATCGGCACCGACGGCAAGCTGACCGGCAATTACTCGAACGGCCAGACCGCCGTGCTCGGCCAGATCGCGCTCGCGAACTTCAACAACCCGAACGGGCTGGTGAACCTCGGCGGCAACCAGTACGCGGAAAGCTCCGCGTCGGGCGTGCCGCAGATCTCGGCGCCGGGCAGCACGAACCACGGCACGCTGCAGGGCAGCGCGCTCGAGAGCTCGAACGTCGACCTCACGTCGCAGCTCGTCAACCTGATCACCGCGCAGCGCAACTACCAGGCGAACGCGCAGACGATCAAGACGCAGCAGACCGTCGACCAGACGCTCATCAACCTGTAAGCGCGGATAACGGGCAGCCATGGACCGACTGATCTACACGGCGATGACGGGCGCGTCGCAGTCGCTCGACCAGCAGGCGATCGTCGCGAACAACCTCGCGAACGCGTCGACGACGGGCTTTCGCGCGCAGCTCGCGACGTATCGCGCGGTGCCGATGAATTTCGGCGACGGCAGCAACATCGACCCGACGACGACGCGCACCTACGTGCTCGCGTCGACGCCCGGCGCCGATTACGCGCCGGGTCCGATCACGCGCACCGGCAACCCGCTCGACGTCGCCGTGCAGGGCGCCGGCTGGCTGGCGGTGCAGGCGGCCGACGGCAGCGAGGCGTACACGCGCGCCGGCAACCTGCACGTCGACGAGAACGGCCAGCTCGTCACCGCGAGCAACCTGCCGGTGGTCGGCAACGGCGGCCCGATCTCGGTGCCGCCGAACGCGGAAGTGACGATCGGCAAGGACGGCACGGTGTCCGCGCTGATGCCGGGCGACCCGCCGACGGCGGTCGCGATCGTCGACCAGATGAAGCTCGTCAATCCCGATCCGGCCACGCTCACGCGCGGCAACGACGGGTTGTTCCGCACCGCCGACGGCAATCCGGCCGACGCCGACCCGAACGTGGTCGTCACGCCGAATTCGCTCGAGGGCAGCAACGTCAACCCGGTGACCGCGATGGTCGCGATGATCGACAACGCGCGCGCGTTCCAGCTTCAGTCGAAGCTGATCCAGACGGCCGACCAGAACGAGCAGTCGGCGAACCAGCTGCTCAACTTCAGCTGAGCGCCCGCGCCAGCTTACGCAGGAGAATCGACAAGTGAACCGTTCGCTCTACATCGCCGCCACCGGCATGAATGCGCAGCAGGCGCAGATGGACGTGATTTCGAACAACCTCGCGAACACCAGCACGAACGGCTTCAAGGCGTCGCGCGCGGTGTTCGAGGATCTGCTGTACCAGACCATCCGCCAGCCGGGCGCGAACTCGACGCAGCAGACCGAGCTGCCGTCGGGCCTGCAGCTCGGCACCGGCGTGCAGCAGGTCGCGACCGAGCGCCTGTACACGCAGGGCGGCCTCACGCAGACCGGCAACTCGAAGGACGTCGCGATCAACGGCGCGGGCTTCTTCCAGGTGCTGATGCCGGACGGCACGAACGCGTACACGCGCGACGGCTCGTTCCAGACCAACGCGCAGGGCCAGCTCGTCACGTCGAGCGGCTACCAGATCCTGCCGGCGATCACGATCCCGCAGAACGCGACGTCGCTGACGATCGGCAAGGACGGCGTCGTGTCGGTCACGCAGGCGGGCTCGACCAATTCGGTGCAGATCGGCTCGCTGCAGATCGCGACCTTCATCAACCCGGCCGGCCTTGAGGCGCGCGGCGAGAACCTGTTTTCCGAGACCACGTCGTCGGGCGCGCCGAACGTGTCGCAGCCGGGCCTGAACGGCGCGGGCGTGCTCAACCAGAACTACGTCGAAGCGTCGAACGTGAACGTCGTGCAGGAGCTCGTCAACATGATCCAGACGCAGCGTGCCTACGAGATCAACAGCAAGGCCGTGACGACGTCCGACCAGATGCTGCAGACCGTCACGCAGATGAAGAGCTAACCGGAAAGTCCCGTCGTCGCCATGAAGCAGGTTCGCCTCCTCCCGTCAGCCACCGTCCGCGCCGCATGCGCGGTCGCGGTGGCGGCGCTCGCCGCCGGTTGCGCGCAGATTCCGCGCGATCCGATCATCCAGCAGCCGATGACGGCGCAGCCGCCGATGCCGATGTCGATGCAGGCGCCCGGCTCGATCTACAACCCCGGCTACGCGGGGCGGCCGCTGTTCGAGGATCAGCGGCCGCGCAACGTCGGCGACATCCTGACGATCATGATCGCGGAGAACATCAACGCGACCAAGTCGTCGGGCGCGAACACGAACCGGCAGGGCAACACCGACTTCAACGTGCCGACGGCCGGCTTCCTCGGCGGGCTGTTCGCGAAGGCGAACCTGTCGGCCGCCGGCAACAACAAGTTCGCGGCGACCGGCGGCGCGAGCGCGGCGAACACGTTCAACGGCACGATCACGGTGACCGTCACCAACGTGCTGCCGAACGGCAACCTGGTGGTCAGCGGCGAGAAGCAGATGCTGATCAACCAGGGCAACGAATTCGTGCGCTTCTCGGGCGTCGTGAACCCGAACACGATCTCGGGCGCGAACTCGGTCTACTCGACGCAGGTCGCCGACGCGAAGATCGAATACTCGTCGAAGGGCTACATCAACGAAGCCGAGACGATGGGCTGGCTGCAGCGCTTCTTCCTCAACATCGCGCCGTGGTGATGACGATGCAGAAGACCCTGTTCGACCGGCTGTCGGCCCGCGCGCATGGCGCCGCGCGGCTCGCCCTCGTGTTCGCGGCGGTGGCCGCGGCGTGCGTGCTCGGCGCGGCGCCCGCGCACGCGGAACGCCTGAAGGATCTCGCGCAGATCCAGGGCGTGCGCGACAACCCGCTGATCGGCTATGGCCTCGTCGTCGGTCTCGACGGCACGGGCGACCAGACGATGCAGACGCCGTTCACGACGCAGACGCTCGCGAACATGCTCGCGAACCTCGGCATCTCGATCAACAACGGTTCGGCCAACGGCGGCCCGTCGTCGCTGAGCAACATGCAGCTGAAGAACGTCGCGGCCGTGATGGTGACCGCCACGCTGCCGCCGTTCGCGCGGCCGGGCGAGGCGCTCGACGTCACCGTGTCGTCGCTCGGCAACGCGAAAAGCCTGCGCGGCGGCACGCTGCTGCTCACGCCGCTGAAGGGCGCGGACGGCCAGGTCTATGCGCTCGCGCAGGGCAACATGGCGGTCGGCGGCGCGGGCGCGAGCGCGAACGGCAGCCGCGTGCAGGTGAACCAGCTCGCGGCCGGCCGGATCGTCGGCGGCGCGATCGTCGAGCGTGCGGTGCCGAACGCGATCGCGCAGATGAACGGCGTGCTGCAGCTGCAGCTGAACGACATGGACTACGGCACCGCGCAGCGGATCGTGTCCGCGGTCAATTCGAGCTTCGGCCCGGGCACCGCGACGGCGCTCGACGGCCGCACGATCCAGCTCGCCGCGCCGGCCGATTCGGCGCAGCAGGTCGCGTTCATGGCGCGCCTGCAGAACCTCGACGTGAGCCCGGACAAGGCCGCGGCGAAGGTGATCCTGAACGCGCGCACCGGCTCGATCGTGATGAACCAGATGGTCACGCTGCAGAGCTGCGCGGTCGCGCACGGCAACCTGTCGGTCGTGGTCAACACGCAGCCGGTGGTGTCGCAGCCGGGGCCGTTCTCGAACGGGCAGACGGTGGTGGCGCAGCAGTCGCAGATCCAGCTCAAGCAGGACAACGGCGCGCTGAAGATGGTGACGGCCGGCGCGAATCTCGCCGACGTCGTGAAGGCGCTGAACACGCTCGGCGCGACGCCCGCGGACCTGATGTCGATCCTGCAGGCGATGAAGGCCGCCGGCGCGCTGCGCGCCGACCTGGAGATCATCTAAATGGCAGCCTCTCTTCCGAACGCGAACGACCTCACGCAGCGCTTCGCGCTCGACGTGCAGGGTTTCGACGCGCTGCGCGCGCAGGCGAAACAGTCGCCGCAGGCCGGCGCGAAGGCGGTCGCCGGCCAGTTCGACGCGATGTTCACGCAGATGATGCTCAAGAGCATGCGCGACGCGTCGCCGGACGGCGGGCTGTTCGATTCGCATACGTCCAAGCTGTACACGTCGATGCTCGACCAGCAGCTCGCGCAGCAGATGTCGACGCGCGGGATCGGCGTCGCCGACGCGCTGATGAAGCAGCTGCTGCGCAATGCGGGGCAGGGCGCGGGCAGCGACACGGCGGCCGACGTCGGCGCGGCCGGCCTGGGCGCGGGCGGCCTAGGCACGTCGGGTAACGAAGGCGGCCTCGCCGCGATGAACGCGATGGCAAAGGCCTACGCGAACGCGGCGAACAACGGCGGGCTCGCCGGCACGCGCGGCTACTCGGCCGGCAGCGCGCTGACGCCGCCGCTGAAGGGCGCGAGCGGCGTGCAGGACGCCGACGCGTTCGTCGACCGGCTCGCGGGCCCCGCGCAGGCGGCCAGCGCGTCGACCGGCATCCCGGCGCGCTTCATCGTCGGCCAGGCCGCGCTCGAGTCGGGCTGGGGCAAGCGCGAGATCCGCGCGAGCGACGGCTCGACCAGCTACAACGTGTTCGGCATCAAGGCGACCAAGGGCTGGACCGGCCGCACGGTGTCGGCGCTGACGACGGAATACGTGAACGGCACGCCGCGCCGCGTGGTCGCGAAGTTCCGCGCGTACGACTCGTACGAGCACGCGATGACCGATTACGCGACCCTGCTGAAGAACAATCCGCGCTACTCGGGCGTGCTGAGCGCGAGCCGCAGCGTCGAAGGCTTCGCGCACGGGATGCAGAAGGCCGGCTACGCGACCGACCCGAACTACGCGAAGAAGCTGATCTCGATCATGCAGCAGATCGGCTGACGGCCCGTCGGCCCGCGCCGTTGCCCCTTTCGGACCGCGCCCGGCAGCCCGCCGCGCGCGGTTTCAACGTTTGCGCGAAAAAAATCCCCGTTTCGATCTAAACTTTCGGTCAGCACTGCCGCTAAGTGTGAGAGACCTGCGACCGGGCCCCCGTTCTGGCCCGGTTTTATCGCGCACCGGTTGCCCGGGCGCCCATGACAAGAAAGACCGGCTAGCCATGAATATCGAAACGTCGACGGACCCCAGCCTGGATGCAGGCCACTCCGGGCCCGACTATGCCCGCCGCAATCCGCTGGAAATCGGCGTGCAGCTGCGCAACCTCGTCAATCGCGGCGATTTCCTGACCGTCCAGTATCCGGGCGGCCAGCTCGTCACGCGCCTGCTCGAGGTGGATGTCGGCGCGCGGACGTTCACGTTCGACTGGGGCGCGCTGTCCGAGCAGAACGCCGGCATCCTGGGCGCGTCGCACTGCACGTTCGCGGCCGCGCCGGAGGGCGTGCGCGTCGAATTCTCCACGGGCACGCCGCGCGAGACGCGCTACGAGGGGCTGCCCGCGTTCGTCGCCGATTTCCCCGACGTCCTGATGTGCATCCAGCGCCGCGAGTATTTCCGCGTCGATGCGCCGGTCGTCGATCCGTACGTGTGCCGCGGCAAGCTGCCGGACGGCGAGAGCTTCCTGTTCGAGGTGCACAACCTGTCGCTCGGCGGCGTGGGGCTGCGCACGGCCGACGAACGCGTCGAGGCGCTCGAGGTCGGCACGCTGCTTCCCGACGTCGAGCTCGAGCTGACCGGCCACGGCAAGCTGTCGCTCGACCTGCAGCTCGTGTCGCAGCGTTCGACGCAGATGCCGAACGGGTCGCGGCGCTACCAGCTCGGCTTCCGCTACATGTCGCTGCCGGGCAGCGCGGAGAACACGCTGCAGCGGCTGATCACGCAGCTCGAGATGAAGCGCCGCTCGCTCGCGCGGGCCTGACGCGCCCGCGGCGGCCGGCCCCGCCCGGGGCCGCCCGCGCGCCGCCCACGCACCGCCGCCGGCCCGGGCCGCCGGGCGTTTCGACCCGCCACGCGCGAGCGCGCGTCGCGCGTGCATTTTTTCCTCAATTTTTTCGATCCGCGGCCGTTATACCGGGAGTCACGCAACCCGGCGGCCGCAGCGCGGCCGGCTCATCAGGATCGCGCATGTCCAACACACTCATGAACCTCGGCGTCAGCGGCCTGAATGCCGCGCTCTGGGGCCTCACGACGACCGGCCAGAACATCAGCAACGCGGCGACGCCGGGTTATTCGGTCGAACGCCCCGTCTATGCCGAGGCAAGCGGCCAGTACACGAGCAGCGGCTACATGCCGCAGGGCGTGAACACCGTCACCGTGCAGCGGCAGTACAGCCAGTACCTGAGCGACCAGCTGAACGGTGCGCAGACGCAGAGCGGCGCGCTGTCGACGTGGTATTCGCTCGTCACGCAGCTGAACAACTACATCGGCAGCCCGACGTCCGGCATCTCGACCGCGATCACGAACTACTTCACCGGGATGCAGAACGTCGCGAACAGCGCGTCCGACGCGTCGGTACGGCAGACCGCGATGAGCAATGCGCAGACGCTCGCGAACCAGATCACGGCGGCCGGCCAGCAGTACGACGCGCTGCGCCAGAGCGTGAACACGCAGCTCACGAGCACCGTGACGCAGATCAACGCGTACACCGCGCAGATCGCGCAGCTGAACCAGCAGATCGCGTCCGCGAGCAGCCAGGGCCAGCCGCCGAACCAGCTGATGGACCAGCGCGACCTCGCGGTGTCGAACCTGTCGAACCTCGCGGGCGTGCAGGTCGTGCGCAACAGCGACGGCTACAGCGTGTTTCTCGCGGGCGGCACGCCGCTCGTCGTCGCGAACAAGAGCTACCAGCTCGCGGCCGTCACGTCGCCGTCCGATCCGAGCGAGCTGACCGTCGTGTCGCAGGGCATCGCCGGTGCGAACCCGCAGGGGCCGAACCAGGCGCTGTCCGACGCGTCGCTGTCGGGCGGCACGCTCGGCGGCCTGCTCGCGTTCCGCAGTCAGACGCTCGACCCGGCCGAAGCGCAGCTCGGCGCGATCGCGACCAGCTTCGCCGCGCAGGTCAACGCGCAGAACGCGCTCGGCATCGACCTGTCGGGCAACGTCGGCGGCAACCTGTTCACCACCGGCACGCCGATCACGTACGCGAACCAGGGCAATACCGGCAACGCGGCGCTGTCCGTGTCGTTCGCGAACGCGTCGCAGCCGACCACGAGCGACTACACGCTGTCGTACGACGGCACGAACTACACGCTGACCGACCGCGCGAGCGGCGCGGTGGTCGGCCAGTCGGCCAGCATGCCGGCCTCGATCGGCGGGCTGAACTTCTCGTTCTCGTCCGGCGCGATGAACGTCGGCGACAAGTTCACCGTGCAGCCGACGCGCGGCGCGCTGAACGGCTTCGGCCTCGCGACGTCGAACGGCTCCGCGATCGCGGCGGCGTCGCCGTACGTGCCGTCGGCCACCAAGACGAACACGGGCACCGGCACGATCGGCGGGCTGACGGTCACCAGCGCGACGGCCGCGGCCAATCCGCACAACTACACGATCACGATGGGCGGCACGATCGCCAGCCCGACCTACACGGTCACCGACAACACGGCCGTGCCGCCGACGACCAGCGCGGCGCAGCCGTACCAGTCCGGCACGCCGATCACGCTGACGGCCGGCGTCACGGTCACGGTGTCGGGCGCGCCCACGGCCGGCGACACGTTCACGGTCGCGCCGAACACGGGCGGCACGAACGACGGCAGCAACGCACTTGCGCTGTCGAAGCTCGTCAGCGCGAAATCGTTCGGCAACGGCTCGACCACGCTGACGGGCGCGTACGCGAGCTACGTGAACGGCATCGGCAACACGACGAGCCAGCTGAAGTCGTCGAGCGCCGCGCAGACTTCGCTGATCGGCCAGATCACGCAGGCGCAGCAGTCGGTGTCGGGCGTGAACCAGAACGAAGAGGCGGCCAACCTGATGCAGTACCAGCAGCTCTACCAGGCGAACGCGAAGGTGATCCAGACCGCGTCGACGCTGTTCCAGACCGTGCTCGGCTTGTTCAATTGATTTCGGGGATCGATGCGATGCGGATTTCCACCACGCAGTTCTACCAGATGAACGTCGCGCAGATGAACGATCAGCAGGCGCAGCTCTCGCAGCTGTACCAGCAGATCTCGAGCGGCGTGAGCCTCTCGACGCCTGCCGACAACCCCCTCGGCGCCGCGCAGGCGGTGCAGCTGTCGATGACGTCGGCGACGCTGTCGCAGTATGCGTCGAACCAGAACGCCGCGCTGTCGTCGCTGCAGAAGGAAGACCAGACGCTCATCAGCGTCAACAACCTGCTGAACAACATCCATACGGTCGTGATCCAGGCCGGCGACGGCTCGCTGTCCGACAGCGACCGCGCGGCGCAAGCGACGCAGCTGCAGGGCTATCGCGACCAGTTGCTGACGCTCGCGAACTCGACCGACGGCTCGGGCAACTACCTGTTTTCGGGCTTCCAGTCGACCACGGCGCCGTTCTCGAACGCGCCGGGCGGCGGCGTGACCTACAGCGGCGACACGGGCACGCGGCAGGTGCAGATCGCCGATACGCGCGCGATCTCGCAGGGCGACAACGGCGCGAACGTGTTCCTGTCGGTGCCGATGCTCGGCAGCCAGCCGGTGCCGTTCGCCGGCGCGGGCAACACGGGCACGGGCACGATCGGCGCGGTGTCGATCACGAGCCCGTCGGCCGCGACCAACACGCACCAGTTCACGATCACGTTCGGCGGCACGGCCGCCGCGCCGACCTATACGGTCACCGACAACACCGTGGTGCCGCCGACCACGACCGCCGCGCAGCCGTATTCGGCCGGCGCCGGGATCGCGCTCGGCAACGGCCTGTCGGTGCCGGTGTCGGGAACGCCGGCGTCCGGCGACACGTTCACCGTCACGCCCGCGCCGAAGGCCGGCACCGACGTGTTCGCGGCGCTCGACTCGATGATCGCCGCGCTGAAGGTGCCGATCAGCAGCAACACGTCCGCCGCGGCCTCGCTCGCGAACGCGATGACCACCGGCACGACGAAGCTGAACAACATGATGACGAACGTCCTCACCGTGCAGGCGTCGGTCGGCGGCCGCGAGCAGGAAATCAAGGCGATGCAGACCGTGAACCAGACCAACACGCTGCAGGTCACCAGCAACCTGTCCGACCTGACGAGCACCAACATGGTGTCGACGATCAGCCAGTTCCTGCAGATGCAGAACGCGCTGACGGGCTCGCAGAAGGCTTACGCGCAGCTGCAGAACCTGTCGCTGTTCCAGTACATCAACCCCTGATGCACGCCGCGCCGGCCGCGATGTGAGCGCACGCTTGCGTCGCGGCCGGTGTCGACCGCCGGCGGCCCGCTCGCTCGCCCCCGACGCGCGGCCGCCCGGCAGCCGGGCCGCGCGATCGCGCCCCGTTTCGTCTGCACCCGGCCGCGCCCCGCGCCTGCCGGCGCCGCGCGCCGGCCCGCGTGTCGGTCTGCTTGCCAGCCCCATTTCCGCTCCGTAAACTCGCGCCAGATTCCAGACCGGCGCATCCTCCGCAGCCGGCGACCGACCGACAGGAGCCCTTTTCCCCATGTCCGATTCCTACTTCCCGCGCTGGCGGGTGCAATCGACCGGCGCGGCATCGCGCGTGGTCGGCCCCGACGAGCGCCTGCCGTGGCCGCAGATGGTCGCGATGGGCGTGCAGCACGTCGTCGCGATGTTCGGCTCGACCGTGCTCGCGCCGCTGCTGATGGGCTTCGACCCGAACCTGTGCATCTTCATGTCGGGCATCGGCACGCTGCTGTTCTTCGTGCTGGTCGGCGGCCGCGTGCCGAGCTACCTCGGCTCGAGCTTCGCGTTCATCGGCCTCGTGATTGCGGTGACCGGTTACGGCGGCAGCGGCCCGAACCCGAACATCCCGGTCGCGCTCGGCGGGATCGTCGCGTGCGGTGTCGTGTACGTCGCGCTCGGCGTGCTGGTGCAGGCGATCGGCACGCGCTGGATCGAGACGCTGATGCCGCCGGTCGTGACCGGCGCGGTGGTCGCGGTGATCGGGCTCAACCTCGCGCCGATCGCGGTCAAGGGCGTGTCCGCATCGACCTTCGAATCGGTGATGGCGCTCGTCACGGTGCTGTGCGTCGGCGGCGTCGCGGTGTTCTCGCGCGGCATGGTGCAGCGCCTGCTGATCCTCGTCGGGCTCGTGATCGCCTACGCGATCTATGCGGTCGCGACCAACGGGATGGGGCTCGGCAAGCCGATCGATTTCTCGATCGTCGGGCACGCGGCCTGGTTCGGGGTGCCGAGCTTCCGCGCGCCGGTGTTCGATCCGCACGCGATGCTGATGCTCGCGCCGATCGCGGTGATCCTGGTCGCGGAGAACCTCGGCCACATCAAGGCCGTCAGCGCGATGACGGGCACCAGCCTCGATCGCTACGTGGGCCGCGCGTTCATCGGCGACGGGCTCGCGACGATCGTGTCGGGCAGCGTCGGCGGCACGGGCGTGACGACCTACGCGGAGAACATCGGCGTGATGGCCGTCACGCGGATCTACTCGACGCTCGTGTTCGCGGTCGCCGCGCTGATCGCGATCGTGCTCGGCTTCTCGCCGAAGTTCGGCGCGGTGATCCAGACGATTCCGGGCCCCGTGCTCGGCGGCGTGTCGATCGTCGTGTTCGGGCTGATCGCGGTGACGGGCGCGCGGATCTGGGTCGTCAACAAGGTCGACTTCTCCGACAACCGCAACCTGATCGTCGCGGCCGTCACGCTCGTGCTCGGCGCCGGCGACTTTTCGCTGAAGATCGGCGGCTTCGGGCTCGGCGGGATCGGCACCGCGACGTTCGGCGCGATCATCCTGTACGCGATCCTGCGCAAGGAAAAGGAACCGGGCCCGGTGGTCTGACCGGGAGCGGGCGGCGCGATGCCGCCCGCCGGCGCGGCCTCACGCGCCGGTATTCGACTGCGCCTGCAGCCACGCGCAGAACTGCGCGACGAGCGGATCGTCGGCCGGCGCGCGCGGCGCGATCCACCAGTAGCTGCGCGTCGCGATGCGCGGCCCCGCCAGCGGCATCACGAGCCGGCCGCTCGCGAGCTCGTCGTCGATCAGCGGCAACGGGCCGAGCGCGACGCCGAGCCCGTCGACGGCCGCCTGCAGCGCCAGGTAGAAGTGGTCGAACGACTGCCGCTTGCGCCCCTTCATCGTCACGCCGGCCGCCGCGAACCAGTCGCGCCAGCCTTCCGGCCGCGTATCCGAATGCAGCAGCACGTGGCGCGCGAGATCGTCCGCGCGCGCGATCGGCGCGCGTTTGAGCAGCGCGGGGCTGCAGACCGGAATCACGCTTTCGTCGAGGAAGTGGCCGCTCGTGCAGTTCGACCAGTGGCCGGGGCCGCGGCGGATCGCGACGTCGAAACCGTCGAGCGCGTCGAGCGGTGCGTTCGACGTCGACAGCTTCAGCTCGACGTTCGGCACGTCGCGCTGGAACCGCGACAGGCGCGGCAACAGCCATTTCATCGCGAAGGTCGGCAGTGCGTTGATGCGCAGCACGCGCGCCGCGCCGGTGTTGCGCAGCTGCTCGGTCGCGTGCGCGATGCTGTCGAACGCCGCGCGCACGGTGTCCAGGTAGCGGCGGCCTTCGTCGGTGAGCTTCACGCGCTTGCCGTAGCGGTGGAACACCGGCTTGCCGAGCCATGCCTCGAACCCGGCGATCTGGCGACTGATGGCACCGTGAGTCACATGCAGCTCGTCGCCGGCGGCGCTGAAGCTTTCATGTCGTGCCGCGGCTTCAAAGGCCCGAAGCGCGGAAAAGGGCGGGAGATCGCGTGCCATGCTTGTGATTCTAGATCACAAGGGCGCGCCGAGAAAATCGTTTTGCAGGCCTGCCGAACGGCGGTAACCTCGGTTCACCGTTTGATGAGGAGCCCCATGCAATCCGCCTTTCCGCCCGCCGCCCCGCCGCCGGCCGCGTCCCCCCGCCGCATCGGCCTCGCCGAGTTGTTCACCGGCTTCCTGTCGCTTGGCCTCATGTCGTTCGGCGGCGCGCTGCCGTTCGCGCGGCGCACCATCGTCGACGAGCGCAAGTGGCTTTCCGCCGACGAATTCACCGACCTGCTCGGGCTGTGCCAGTTCCTGCCGGGCGGCAACGTGATCAACCTGTCGGTGGCCGTCGGCATGCGCTTTCGCGGCGTGGCCGGCGCGTTCGCCGCCATTCTCGGGCTGATCGCGGGCCCGACGCTCGTCGTCGTCGCGCTCGGCGTGCTGTATGCGAAGACGCAGAACGATCCGCGCGTGCAGCACCTGTTCGCGGGGCTCGCCGCCGCGGCGGCCGGGCTGCTCGTCGCGATGGCCGTGAAGGTCGCGAAGCCGCTGCGGCACGCGCGCGCGGCGGCCGGCATCGCGGCGCTCGCGTTCGTCGCGATCGCGGTGCTGCGCATCCCGCTGCTGACCGCGATGCTCGTGCTGACGCCCGTCAGCATCTGGCTCGCGTCGCGGCGCCGCGACGCGGGCACGCCGCAGCCGG
Source organism: Burkholderia sp. 572 (assembly GCF_040545135.1). Classification (NCBI taxonomy): domain Bacteria; kingdom Pseudomonadati; phylum Pseudomonadota; class Betaproteobacteria; order Burkholderiales; family Burkholderiaceae; genus Burkholderia; species Burkholderia sp. 572. The sequence goes on from NZ_JBEPLH010000042.1 coordinate 25,382, forward strand.
CGCCGGCCGCGGCGCGCGACACGCAGCCGGGAGGCCGGCCATGAACGACACGCTGATCGCCATCGCGACGATCTTCAGCCAGTTGTCGCTGCTCGCATTCGGCGGCGGCAACACGATCCTGCCGGAGATGCAGCGGCAGGTCGTCGACGTCCATCACTGGATGAGCGCGCACGAGTTCACCGCGCTGTTCGCGCTGGCCCAGGCGGCGCCCGGGCCGAACATGATGATCGTGTCGCTGGTCGGCTGGCACGTGGCCGGCTGGAGCGGGCTGCTGGTCGCGTCGCTCGCGAAGTTCGGACCGTCGTCGATCGTCACCGTGCTCGCGCTGCATGCGTGGGAGCGCTTTCGCGACCGGCCGTGGCGCCGCTACGTGCAGCAGGGGATGATGCCCGTCACGGCCGGGCTCGTCGCGGCGAGCGCGGTGCTGATCTCCGAGGCGTCGAACCGCACGGCGATCCAGTGGGGCATCACCGCCGCGTGCGCGGTGCTCGCGTGGCGCACGCGCATCCATCCGCTGTGGCTGCTCGCGGGCGGCGCGCTGATCGGGCTCACGGGCATCGGACAATGACCGGCGCACGGTAACGTCCCGTGCGCCATACTGGCGCGAATCTTCACGGGAGGCTCGATGGATCTCGACGGCGCCAGCCGCAATCTCACTGTCGCCGCGTTGCTGACGCTGTCAGGCGGCTACCTCGACGCATACACGTACGTGGGCCACGGCCACGTGTTCGCGAACACGATGACGGGCAACGTCGCGCTGCTCGGCATCAACGTGTCGGCCGGCGAATGGGCGGCCGCGCTGCACCACGTGCCGCCGCTCGGCGGCTTCGTGGTCGCGGTGTTCGTCGCGCACCTGCTCGGCCTCGCCGCGCAGCGCGGCTGGATGCGGCATACCGCATTCGCGAGCCTGCTCGTCGAGATCGCCTTTCTCGGCGTCGCCGCGAGCGGGCTCGTCGGCGCGTCGAGCGCATGGCTGATTCCGGGTATTTCGTTCGTCGCGACGCTGCAGACGCTGTCGTTCACCCATCTCGAGGAACTGTCGTACACGTCGGTGATGACGACCGGCAACCTGCGCCGCGCCGCGCAGAAGCTGTTCGTCGGGCTGATCCCGCGCTACGACGCGGGTGCGCTGCACGACTCGGCGCTGCTCGCGACGATCAGCTTCTGCTTCCTGGCCGGCGCGGTGATCGGCGGCCTCGTCACGCGGCTCGTGCCGGAGCTTGCGCTGTGGGGCGCCGTGCTGCTGCTCGCCGGTGCGTTCGCGGAGATCCTCCGGCGTGCCTGGCGCCGGCGCGAGACGCCCGGCGAGCCGTCGTCGGCGGCGTGACGGCGCCGCCCGCCGGCACTTCCGGCCGCCTGCCCGTTCCCCCGCGCCTGCGGGGCGATGCTTACAGAGCCGACATCCCGTCAGCCGCGTGGCCGGAGGATGCCGTGCGGCATCCGACGCCCGCCCGGCGCGCCTCGCGCGCGCGGCGTTGTGCGCGGGCGACAGTTCCGCCGTTACCGCGCATTTCAATTTCTTTCAGCGATTGCAGTCGTCATATGATTCAGCCCACATCGCGCGCGCCAAGAACGCGAGCGATCGCCACCCGGCTGCGCACGCGGCCGGCCATGAACGGAGACACCTACAAACAGGAAAGCTCATGAAGCAGACCACACGACTCGCAGCCATCGCAGGGGGCGCCGCGCTCGCATTTGCCAGCCAGTACGCGGCCGCACAAAGCTCGGTCACGCTCTGGGGCGTCGCCGACGCCAGCATTCGCTACCTCACCAACGCCAACGCCAAGAACGACGGCCTGCTGTCGATGACCAACGGCGCGATCACGAACAGCCGCTTCGGCATCTACGGCACGGAAGATCTCGGCGGCGGCCTGAAGGCCGTGTTCAACCTCGAAAGCGGCGTGAACCTGCAGAACGGCGCATTCGCCGACAGCGGCCGCCTGTTCAACCGCGCGGCGTACGTCGGCCTGCAGAGCCCGTACGGCACGGTGACCCTCGGCCGCCAGAAGACGCCGCTGTTCGACCTGCTGTCGGACACCTACGATCCGCTGACGGTCGGCAACTACCTCGAAAACGCGTGGCTGCCGGTCGCACTCGGCGGCGGCCTGTATGCGGACAACCAGATCAAGTACACGGGCAAGTTCGAAGGCCTGACCGCGAAGGCGATGTACTCGACCGGCACCAACTACGAATCGACCGGCGCCGGCGGCTTCTCGGGCCAGATCCCGGGTTCGCTCGGCAAGGGCAATGCGTGGGGCGTGTCGCTGTCGTACGTGATGGGCCCGCTCAGCATCGCGGCCGGTGCGCAGCAGAACAGCGACAACTCGGCGCGCAAGCAGACGATCTACCACGCGAACGTCGTGTATGCGTTCAGCAAGGCGAAGATCTACGCGGGCTACCTGCGCTCGAAGGACGACACGGGCTTCGTCGACAGCCTGCTCGCCCAGCAGTCGATTCCGGTCGCGAAGGGCACCGGCCGGATCGACGACGGTCCGTTCGCGGGCGTGAGCTGGCAGGTCAGCGCACCGCTGACGCTGACGGGCGCGTTCTACTACGACCACATGCGCAATGCGATGACCACGAACGGCACGCTCGCGAGCGGCAACCGCTACGCGATCGTCGGCATCGCCGAGTACGCGCTCAGCAAGCGCACGGAAATCTACGGCACCGTCGACTTCAACAAGACGAACGGCGCGGCGAACGTCGAACTGCCCGGCCGCAGCAACCAGACCGGCATCGCGATCGGCCTGCGCAATATCTTCTGACGAACGTCGGAACGCATGCGCCGGCAGTCGTCCGGCATGCATCGAAGGGGCGCCGCGAGGCGCCTCTTTTTTTTCGTCATGCGACCTTCATACGCGCGCACGACTATTCGGCGAATGCTCCATCACGAGACCCCCGCGCCGTAAGGGAACCGTCGGCAATCCAGAACATACTTTTACAGTGCGCGCGAAGCCTTTCCGCTACGCTGCGTGCATCGCCCGTTGCGTGCCGCCAGGTTCGCGCGTGCGTCGTTCCGGTCACGCTCGGCGAGCGCGGCCGGCCTGGTGCGTAATTTGTGTATCCGGTGATGACAATCGCGGTTCGCCGGTTTTTTTCGTGGGACGATGCGCTCACGATTTTCTTGAAAGGGGATGACGATGGGTATCCTGAACACCGTGGGTGAAATCGCCGGCGCAATCGCCGCCGTCGAAGGCGCGGAAAAGCTGGATCCGGATGCGGGCCTGCTGACCAAGGCGGCAGCCGCCGTCGCCGGCTTCAAGGGCGCGGAAGCGATCGAAGGCATGCTCGAGAAGAAGGAAGAGCAGCCGCAGCAGGCAGACGACACGCAGGCGACGGACGGCAGCGACACGTCGCAGGCATGAGCATGGCGGCTGGTCCGGCCGTGGGCGCGCCCTTCGCGCGCCCGGCCGGGCCGGTGCCGCGCAGCCGGCAGGTCGGGCATGCGGTCGATCGGTGACGCATGGCACACCCGGCAGCTGGTTTGACCGGCGAGAGGCAACGTCTCTCGCCGTTTTTTATTGGGCGTGCGCGCGGCGGCACCATGTGCCGCAAGAAATCCGGAATCTTGCTATCGTGCCTGCATCCGAACTGCGATGAGGCAATGCGATGGATTTCGACTACGACCTGTTCGTCATCGGGGCCGGCTCGGGCGGCGTGCGGCTTGCGCGCATGTCCGCGTCGTACGGTGCCCGCGTCGGCATAGCGGAAGAAGAGCAGATCGGCGGCACCTGCGTGCTGCGCGGCTGCATCCCGAAGAAGCTGCTCGTCTACGCATCGCACTATCCGCACGAAGTCGAGGACGCGAAGGGCTTCGGCTGGACCTTCGGCGCCGGCACGCTCGACTGGCCCGCGCTGATCGCCGCGAAGGATCGCGAGATCAACCGGCTCAGCGACATCTACATCAACCTGCTGCGGCAATCGGGCGTCGAGATGCACGCCGGGCGCGCGACGCTCGTCGATGCGCACACGGTCGCGATCGGCGAACGCACGATCCGCGCGCGCCACATCGCGATCGCGACCGGCTCGCGCCCGTCGATGCCGGCGCGGCCCGGCATCGAACATGCGATCACGTCGCGCGAGGCGTTGTCGCTCGCCGCGCGGCCCGCACGCATCGCGGTGGTCGGCGGCGGTTATATCGCGGTCGAGTTCGCGGGCATCTTCAACGGCTTCGGCAGTCACGTCGACCTGTTCTATCGCGGCGAGAAGATCCTGCGCGGCTTCGACGACGACGTGCGCCAGTTCCTCACCGACGAGATGACGAAGCAGGGCGTCACGATCCACGCGCGTGCGGTGGTCGAGTCGATCGAACGCGCGGACGACGGCACGCTGAGCGTGCGCGTCGGCGATGCGCGGCACGGGCCGTACGATCAAGTGCTGTATGCGACCGGCCGTGTGCCGAACGTCGACGGGCTCGGGCTCGAACAGGCGGGCGTGATGCTCGACGCACGTGGCGCGATTGCCGTCGATGCGTATTCGGCGACGTCGGTACCGTCGATCCATGCGATCGGCGACGTCACGTCGCGGCCGCAGCTCACGCCGGTGGCGACGCGCGACGGCGCGTTGCTTGCCCGCACGCTGTTCGGGGGGGCGCGTGTCGCGACGGATCACGAATGGGTGCCGTCGGCGGTGTTCAGCCAGCCCGAGGTCGCGACGGTCGGTCTCACCGAGGCGACCGCGCGCGATCTTTACGACGGCGACGTCGACATCTATCGCACGTCGTTCAAGGCGCTGCGCCACACGCTGTCGGGCCGCGACGAGCGCACGCTGATGAAGCTCGTCGTCGCGCGCGACAGCCAGCGCGTGGTCGGCGCGCACATGGTCGGCCGCGATGCGGGCGAGATCATCCAGGGGATTGCGATCGCGATTCGCGCGGGCGCGACGAAGGCGCAGTTCGACGACACGATCGGCATTCATCCGACCGCGGCCGAGGAGTTCGTGACGATGCGGCAGAAGGTGGCCGACTAGCGGGCGCGGATGCGCGCGCGTTCGTACGTGCGCGCGGCAGGATTGCCGGAATGCATCGTGACCGGCGAACCCGTCGGGTGCGGTAAAGGCAGCCGGATTTCGGTGATTATTCTCGGGATATGGGTAATGCGGATGGGCGGTACGGACAATATATCTTGATATTGCCGGATTCGAGATCGATCGCCGGAGACAACAAATGAAAATCGGCACGCTGCGTCCACATGCCTGCAAAGCCCCTGTCGGCGAGGAATTGCGCCGATTCGACCGCGCGCGTCGGATAAGTAAGAAAATCGTCAACTATTATCAAGATTCCTCATCTTGATAAGCAGGCTTGATATGATCGCGAAAAATCATATACGGGGCCGATCATGCGCGATCAACAGCGCAGTAACCAGAATAACGGTGTAGCCGGCGCGCGCGAGCCTGTCGCGTACCGCGCCGCGCATCCGCATGTCGTCGCAACGCACGGGTTGCGCGCCCCTTTCACTCATCTACTGCCACCGCCGGTGCGGCGATGAACGCGCGTGCGTCCATCGCGCCGATGCACGCATCCCCGTTCGCACCGCAACCGTTTCGACCGCCGGGTCGTTTGCGAGCCGGCGTGCCCGTTCCGGGCCATCTTTCCACACAAGGAGACCAACAGTGAACATTCAGACACGACGCACCGTCCTCGTGGCGGCGGCGCTCGTTGCGGCGCTGTCCGGCTGCGCGACCGAATCGTCGCGCACGCTCGATGTGCCGGCCGTGAGCAGCGCGCAGAAACCGTACGCGGGCAAGCCCGTCGCGATCGCGGTCGGCAAGTTCGACAACCGCTCGAGCTACATGCGCGGCATCTTCTCGGACGGCATCGACCGCCTCGGCGGGCAGGCGAAGACGATCCTCGTCACGCGCCTGCAGCAGAGCCGCCGCTTCAACGTGCTCGATCGCGAGAATCTCGACGAGATCAAGCAGGAAGCCGGCTTCATGAAGAAGGCGCAGGCCGTGAAGGGCGCGAACTACGTGGTGACGGGCGACGTGACCGAATTCGGCCGCAAGGACGTCGGCGATCACCAGCTGTTCGGCATCCTCGGCCGCGGCAAGACGCAGGTCGCATACGCGAAGGTCAACCTGAACATCGTCGACACGACGACGTCGGAAGTCGTCGCATCGAGCCAGGGCGCGGGCGAGTTCAGCCTGTCGAACCGCGAGGTGATCGGCTTCGGCGGCACCGCCGGCTATGACTCGACGCTCAACGGCAAGGTGCTGGATCTCGCGATCCAGGAGGCCGTGAACCATCTCGTCGACCAGGTCGACGCCGGCACGCTGAAGGTGCCGCAGTAAGCGCCGTGCGCGACACGCGCTCGACGAATCACTCACTCATCGAAAGAGACAAGACCATGAAACGGGGAATCTGGCTGCCGGCGACGGCGGCCGCCATGCTGCTCGCGGGCTGCGCGGCGCCGACCACGCCGCCGCTCTATCAGTGGAACGGCTATCAGCCGCAGGTGTACGAATACTTCAAGGGGCAAAGCTCGCCGCAACAGCAGATCGATGCGCTCGAGAAGGCGCTGCAGGAGATCCGCGCGAAGGGTAACAAGCCGCCGCCCGGCTTCCATGCGCATCTCGGGATGCTCTACGCGAGCGTCGGCAACGGGCAACAGGCCACGCAGTCGTTCGAGGCCGAGAAGGCGCTCTTTCCGGAATCCGCGCCGTACATGGATTTCCTGATGAAGAAGAAGGCCGTGAATCCGCAGGCCGCGAACCCGAAGGCCGCCGACCAGACGATCGCCGGCCGGAAGCAAGCCGATCCGACTCCCGCCCAACAGTAACGTGCGTGCCATGATCAAGACACTTTCATTCAAGCTGCTGTCCGTGCTGTCGCTCGTCGCGCTGCTGAGCGCATGCGCGCAACCCGTCAAGCGTCCCGACTACACGGCCTTCAAGAAGAGCCAGCCGCGCTCGATCCTCGTGCTGCCGCCGGTCAACGAGACCACCGATGTCGGCGCGACCTACGGAGTGCTGTCGCAGATGACGCAGCCGCTCGCCGAGTCGGGCTACTACGTGGTGCCGGTCGCGGTGATGGACGAGACCTTCAAGCAGAACGGCCTCGCGAACGCGGCCGAGATCCAGAACACGTCGCCGGCGAAGCTGCGCGAGATCTTCGGTGCGGATGCCGCGCTCTATTCGAAGATCACGCAATACGGCTCCGTCTACCAGGTGGTGGACAGCACGACGGTGGTCGCGGCGTCGGCGAAGCTCGTCGACCTGAAGAGCGGCGACGTGCTGTGGCAGGGCGAGGGCCGTGCGACCGGCAAGGAGGTCGGCAACTCCATGAGCGTCAATGCGTTCGGTGTCGTCGGGATGCTGGTGCAGGCGGCCGTCAAGCAGGTCGCGCATTCGCTGACCGACGAAGCGCACGATGTGGCCGGGCTGACCAGCAGCAGGTTGTTGTCAGCGGGGCCGCCGAACGGGTTGCTGTACGGGCCGCACTCGCCGAAGTACGGGACTGACTGACCCGCGCGGATGCAGCGGCTTCGGCCGGTCGGGCAGGCCAGGTCGCCTGCCTGCCGCGCCGGCGCCGCGACATCCGGCACCAGGCGGCCGCGTTCGCGCGGCCGTTTTGCATGGCGGGCGGCGGCGCTCGCCGCCCGCGCCGCCGCTCAATGCACGCCGAACGCGTCGAGCAGCCGGTACCAGCTCATCGCGAGCACGAGCGCCGGCGTGCGCAATGCCTCGCCGCCCGGGAAGTCGCGATGGCGGATCTTGTCGAACAGGTCGAAGCGGCTCGCCTGCCCGTCGATCGCCTCGGCGATCAGCTTGCCCGCGAGCGCGGTCGTGTTCACGCCGTGCCCCGAGAAGCCCTGCGCGAAATACATCGTCGGCGCGATGCGGCCGAAGTGCGGCGCGCGGTTCATCGTGATGTCGACGAAGCCGCCCCACGCGTAGTCGACCTTCACGTCCGCGAGCTGCGGGAACGTCTTCAGCATGTCCGCGCGCATCGCCGCGGCGAGATCGCGCGGCTCCCGCGTCGAATAGCTGACCTTGCCGCCCCACACGAGCCGCGTGTCGGGCGCCGGCCGGAAATAGTCGAGCACGAAGCGGCTGTCGCAGATCGCCGCGCGCGCCGGCATCAGCGCGGCGGCGCGCGCTTCGCCGAGCGGTTCGGTCGCGATCACGTAGGTGCCGACCGGCATGATCTTCTTCGACAGCGCGGGCGCGAGCGTGCCGACGAAGGTGTTGCACGCGAGCACGACGAAGCGTGCGCGCACGTTGCCGCCGCTCGTCTCGACGACATGGCCGCCCGCGACGTCGCGCACGCGCGTCACGCAGCTGTCCTCGTGGATGCGCACGCCCGCACCGATGGCCGCGCGCGCGAGGCCGAGCGTGTAGTTCAGCGGATGGAGGTGGCCGCTGTCCGGGTCGTACAGGCCGCCGCAATAGCGGTCGGACTGCACGTAGTCGCCGAGTTCGTCGGCTTCGACGAAGTGGAAGCGGTCGTAGCCGAAGCGCTTCGCGGCCTCGTCGCGCCAGCGCTTGAGCGAATCGGCGTCGCGTTCGGTGTTCGCGGCGGTCAGGTAGCCGGGCACCAGCGCGCAGTCGATGTCGTGTTGCGCGATGCGCGACTTCACGAGCGACAGCGTTTCGAGCCCCATGTCCCAGATGCGCTTCACGTCGCCTTCCGGCATGAACTGCGCAAACGTATCGATATCGCACGCGAACCCGCCGATCAGCTGGCCGCCGTTGCGGCCGCTCGCCGCCCATCCGACCCGCGACGCTTCGAGCACGGTCACCGAATGGCCGCGCTCGGCGAGGTTGAGCGCGGCGGACAGGCCCGTGAGGCCCGCGCCGATCACGCACACGTCGGCATCGATCGTGCCGGCGAGCGGCGCGTGGCGGGTCGTATCGTTGGCGGTCGCCGCGTAGTAGGACGCGACGTGCGGCTGGTTGGCGAATGTCTGCATGGTCAGGAGGACGGATAAATGGGCTTAGAACAGCTCGCGTACGCGGTGGTACAGCATCCCGAGCTCGAGCGCGGGTTGCCGCCACGCGTCGCCGCCGGGGAAGCGCCGGTGGCGCATGCGTGCGAACAGGTCGAACGCGCGCGTGTCGCCCGCGATCGCACCGGCAACCGCGCGTCCGGCGATGCCGGTGAGCGCGACGCCGTGCCCGCTGAAGCCCTGGACGTAGAAGAAGTTCGGATCGAGCGCGCCGAAATCCGGCGCGCGGTTGCGCGTGACGTCGACGAAGCCGCCCCACGCGTGGTCGACGCGCACGTCGCCGAGCTGCGGGAACACGCCGACCATGCGCCGCCGGATCGTTTCGGCGAGCGTGGCGGGTGACGCGCCGGCCGAATTCGCGCGGCCGCCGAACAGCATCCGGTGGTCGGCCGACAGCCGGAAATAGTCGAGGAAGAAGTTGTTGTCGCACACGGCCTCGCGCTGCGCGATCAGTGCATCGGCGCGTGCCTGGCCGAGCGGCTCGGTCGCGATGATGTACGACGCGATCGGCGCGATGCGTGCAGCCGTCGCGGCCGGCAGCACGCCGCCCGGGCCCGCGTTGCAGCACGACACGACGAAGCGGCAGCGCACGTCGCCCGACGGCGTGCGCACGACGGGCCGCGCGCCGCGCACGACGTCGAGCGCGGGTGTGTGCGCGTACAGCGCGACGCCTTCGCGCCGCGCGGCTTCGGCGAGGCCGAGGCAGTACTTGAGCGGATGCAGGTGGCCCGACAGCGGATCGTAGACACCCGCGAGATAACGCGTCGACGCGATGCGCGCGCGGATCGCGCCGGTGTCGAGCCACGACAGCGACGGATGGCCCCAGCGCCCGGTCGCGGCGTCCATCCACGCGCGCAGGTCGTCGATGCGGCGCGGCTTCGTCGCGACCGTCAGGTAGCCGCGCGTGAAGTCGCAGTCGATCCCGTAACGCGCGATCCGCTCGGCGATCAGCGCGACGCCGTCGAGCGACAGCGACCACGCGGCGCGTGCGCCGTCGGCGCCGAGCTGCCGCTCGATTTCCTCGTCCTTCGCGAAGCCGGTGATCGCCTGCCCGCCGTTGCGGCCCGACGCGCCCCAGCCGGGACGGTGCGCATCGATGACCGCGACCGACAGCCCGCGCGCGCGGCAGTCGAGCGCCGTCGACAGGCCGGCGAAGCCGGCGCCGATCACGCAGACGTCGACGTCGATCGTGTCTTCGAGCACTGGGTCGTCGGCGGCCGGCCGCACGGCCGTCGCCTCGTAGTACGAGTCGCGCGCGAGCGCATCGGCGCGGCGGGTGAAAGACTGCGTCATCAGACCGACTCCCTCGTTGCGGCCGGCACGCGATGCGCGATGCATCGTGCGGCGGCCGGTAAAAACGGCGCGGGACGCCGTGCGCGCGGCACGGCGTCCCGCGTGTGCTGCGTCAGAACGAATAGATGAACTGCGTCGCGAGCAGGTCGTTGGACTTGCCGTACGACCCGTCGTTGCGCAGGAACACCTTGTTGTTCGCCCAGTCGTGCCGGTATTCGACCTTCACGGTGATCTGCTGGGTCGGGTAGAACAGCAGGTCGAGCGCGACGTCCTGGCGTACCGCCCCCTTGCACTCGAAGCCCAGGCCGCCGCCGGCCTTCGACTGCGCGAGGCAGTCCGCGTCGACGCCGAAGCCGTTGCTCGGATCCATCCCGTTGCCGTTCAGCGCGATGCCGCCGCCGCCGCCGCCGTTCTTCGAGTTGGCGAGCAGGTCGTAGCGCAGCGTCACGCCCATGCGGCCGACCACCGGCGCGTTGAACTTGCGGTGCGCGAGCAGCGACAGGCCGTACCACTGAGCGAGCCCGCCGTTGAACGCCGCATGCTGCTGACGGCCGTAGTCGACTTCCGCGTTGTACTGAATGTCGGCGAGCGTGTAGGTCGCGTCGAGTTCACCGAAGAAGAACGAACCGTACGCGCTCGGTGCCGCCCCGCCCGGGCCATAGTTGGCGTTGCCGTTCGCATCGAGCGCGCTTGCGAGCGTCTGCCGCCCGATGTTGAACGACCCGCCGATGTCGAGCGCGCTCGACCACGTGTAGTCCGCGCGCGCGGTGAAGGTCGGCACCTTGTTGCTGGTCGTGATCGGGTCGCCGAGTGCGTTGGTGCCCTTCTGCGTGACCGAACCGTACGTGCGGTACTGCTCGTTGCCGAGGAAGAACTTCCACGCCCAGTTGCCCTTCGTGTAGTTCGCGCCGATACCGACGTAGCTGCCCGGATCCGAGAAATCGTACAGCAGGTTGTGCGTGAGCGTGAGCATCTGGTTCGACTGCTGCACCTCGTAGCCGCCGAAGCTCGGGATCAAACCGGCGACGAGTGTCGTCTCGGCGGTGATCGGCACGTTGATGACCGCCGTGTTCAGCAGGTTGTCGGTGATCGAGCCGCGCGAGTTCTGCAGCAGCGTGATGCCGTTGCCGCGGTTCGGCATCAGCGTGATTTCCGCCGACGGTGCCATCGGGCCGACGCCGAAGGTCTTCTTGATGTCGAGGTAGAGATCGCCGAACGTGCTGTTGAAGTAGTTGTACGCGTTCTCGTGGTTCGCGAACAGGAACGACGACGTACCGGCCGCGCGGTTGTAGATGTAGGTCGGGTCGATGTAGCCCGTGACCGACAGGCCGGCCAGCGGGCCCGTGTTGGCCGCGTCCGTCAGCGAATCGACCTTCAGCTGCTGGTTCGCGATCTGCTGCTTCATTTCGCCGACTTCGTCGTTGGTCAGCGTCGCCTGCGCCTTGCCGTAGTCCGGCGAGCCCGGATCGACGGCCACGGCGACCGGCGCGGCCTTCGTGCCGGCCTGGGCGGTCGCGGTGCCGCCCTTCGCCGAAAGCTGCGCCTGCATCGCCTTCATCTGCTTCTGCAGCGCCGCGACCTGCGCCTGCAGCGCCTTGATCTCGGCGGATGTCGAGTCGGCCAGCGCGATGCCCGGCAACGCGCCGGCCACCAGCAGGCAGATCAGTTTCTTCTTCATTGCGGATTCTCCTTGTCGTGCGCCTGTCAAATCGGGATCGAATCGCGCGCCCCCCCCCTGGGGCAGCGCGCCTTGCTTGTCTGCACTGCTTGTTATCTTCGAAGCCGGAGGTGCGTCGTCACGCCACCGCGAACGCCGCCTTCATGTCGGCCACGCGGCGCCGCTCGCGCGCGATCATCGTCCGGTTCACGACGATCACGCCGATCGTCACGGCCGTGATGAACAGCGTCGCCAGCGCGTTCATCTCCGGGTTCAGTCCCAGCCGCACACGTGAGAACACCACCAGCGGCAGCGTCGTCGACCCCGGCCCCGACAGGAACGCCGACAGCACCAGGTCGTCGATCGACAGCGTGAACGACAGCAGCCACCCCGACAGCAGCGCCTGCGAGATTAGCGGCAGCGTCACCACGAAGAACACCTTCAGCGGCGTCGCGCCCAGATCGAGCGCCGCCTCCTCCAGCGACTTGTTCATCTCCTTCACGCGCGACTGCACGATGATCGCCACGTACGACACGCACAGCATCACGTGGCCGATCCAGATCGTCACCATCCCGCGCCCCTTCGGCCAGCCGAACATCTGCTCCAGCGCAACGAACAGCAACAACAGCGAGATGCCCTGGATCACTTCCGGAATCACCAGCGGCGCGTTGATCATCCCCGTGTACAGCGTGAAGCCCTTGAAGCGGCCGAAGCGCGCGAGCACGAAACCCGCCCACGTGCCGATCACGACCGACGCGGTGGCCGTCAAGAGGCCGATCTTCAGCGACAGCCACGCGGCGCTCAGCAGCTCGTCGTCGTCCAGCAGCGCGCTGTACCACTTCAGCGAGAAGCCCGACCACACCGTCACCAGCTTCGACTCGTTGAACGAGTACACCACCAGGCTGATGATCGGGATGTACAGGAACAGGAAGCCGAAGGCGAGGACGCCCGTCGACAGCGGTTTGCTCGGCTTGATCATTTCGCGTCCTCCAGTTCCTTGACCTGGTAGTACTGGAACAGCGCCATCGGCACCAGCAGCAGCATCACCATCGCGACCGTCACCGCGGACGCCATCGGCCAGTCCATGTTGTTGAAGAATTCATCCCACATCACGCGCCCGATCATCAGCGTGTCGGCGCCGCCCAGCAGTTCCGGAATTACGTACTCGCCCACCGCCGGGATGAACACCAGCAGACTGCCGGCGATGATCCCGTTCTTCGACAGCGGCAGCGTGATGCGCGTGAACGCGACCCACGGCTTCGCGCCGAGGTCGTACGCGGCCTCGAGCAGCGTGAGGTCCATCTTCACGAGGTGCGCGTACAGCGGCATCACCATGAACGGCAGGTACGAATAGACCATCCCGATGTAGACGCCCGCGTCGCTGTGATAGAGGCGCAGCGGCGTGTGGATGATGCCCAGCGCGATCAGCGTGTGGTTCAGGAGGCCGTCGTCCTTCAGGATCCCGATCCATGCGTACACGCGGATCAGGAACGACGTCCAGAACGGCAGCATCACGGCCATCATCAGCACGTTGCGGCGGTTCGGTTCCGAGCGCGCGATGTAGTACGCCATCGGATAGCCGATCAGCAGGCACAGCACGGTCGACACGGCGGCCATCTTCAGCGAGCTGAGGTAGGTCGCGATGTACAGGTCGTCCTGCAGCAGGAACGCGTAGTGCGACAGCTGCAGTGCGAAGTGCACGACGCCGTCCTTGATCTCGACGAGCGACGTGTACGGCGGGATGCCCATCACCTGGTCGGCGAAGCTGATCTTCAGCACCAGCAC
>NZ_JBEPLH010000043.1:0-34866 GCF_040545135.1 Burkholderia sp. 572
ATCTGCTCTTCGGTGAACTTGCTCCTCTTCATGGCATGGCCTTCGTGTCCGCCTGGAAACATCAGCACGGTTTTCTCTACTTTTGAGCCGAACTGATTCTTGAGTCAGGGGCGCTATCGTATGGTGAGCTCTACTCAAGTTGCGGGTTGCTCGATATTTTCTGACTGGTCAGATATACATGTTCTTGGCCATGTGTGAATATTCAGGCTGGCGTTGAAAATACGATGCAGCTCGGGTTTGAGTTGATTATTTGAATCGATTTATTTCGATGAAACCAATGTGTCTGTCAATCAAAGCGATTTTTTAAATCAAAGAAAAATGCGAATTATATGGCTGGCTTCTTTGGCATCGGTTTTCGGCGTGATTCTGCCTCAAGCGAACGCAGCTCCCTTCCCCTGGAAGGATAGCGTTTTATCATATCGTGCGAAATCCGTCGCGCTTCCAAAAGTGTTAGAGGACATCCTTGCCACTCAACAGCGACCGATTGTAATTTCCGACGCGGTGAAGGAGTTGGCGCCTGTGAGCGGTGATTTTCGTCAGTCACCCCGCCACGTGTTCAACGAACTGACTCAGTCATACGGCCTTGTCCACTACTTTGATGGAACGACCCTATATGTGACGACGCTCGCCGAGAACAAGACGGTGCTTCGTCCGCTGGCAAAGGTTGGCGCACGCGATGTCGAGCGCGCGGCGCGGGAGTTTGGCTATTTGGACAGTCGCTTCGGCTTCAACGTGATGAGTGCGTCGCCTTCACTGCAATTGAGGGGGCCGCCGGCATACATCGAGCGCGTGTCCGATGTGGTGGCGATGCTGGAAGCCAGCGCGCCGCAGCGAGTCGATGGTGCACGGATGGGATTTCGTGTGATTCCCTTGAAACATGCGTGGGCTGAAGACGTCACTTATCACGTTGGCGGTCGCTCGACGGTAGTGCGAGGCGTCGCGAACTCGCTGCGTCAGCTCGTTGGGGGATTGGACCGACTTGATGGCGAGGCTGTGCGCGAGTCGGGATCTGACACCCCGGGTCTGCCTGCGGCACCCGATCGGCGGCCGATGTCCGCTCTCGATGCGTTGTTTGACCGGCCGGTGGTGGCGAGCGAGCGTTTGGAGGTCAAGCCACCGCTTCCGGAGACCGGAAAAATGGCCGGTCGTGACCCTGATGCAGTCCTGCGTCTAGGGCAGCGAGACGGGGCGTACATTCGCGTTGTCGGCGATAGCCGCATGAATGCAGTAGTCGTCATGGCGCCGGTTGACATGCTTTCCATGCTTGAGGAGGTTGTGCGCGATCTCGATGTCGCGCCGGAGGTCGTGCAAATTGAAGCTGCGATTATCGACGTTCAAGATGGTGCGCTCAAGGAAATTGGTTTCGACTGGGCGCTGCAGGGCAACCGATTCAGGATTGCGTCGACCACGTCGGGTGCAAACATTGGTCGGGATCTCGGTGCGGCCGCTCAGACACGCGGGAACGGCGCCAATTTTTCCGTCTTCGGTGGGTCGGGTGCGTTGAATTTTCTAAGTCGAATCCATGCACTGCAGACGGAAGGGAAGGCAAACGTGTTGTCGCGGCCGAAGCTCGCGACATTAAATGGCATCGAAGCGGTGTTGACCAATCAACAGGTTTTCTATCCTCGGGTCAGCAGCGAGCGCGCTGCGCAACTCTATCAGATTGATGTTGGACTGCAGATGCGTGTTGTCCCGGCCGTGGTGCGCAGGCATGACGGCACGGCAGACATTCGCCTACAAGTATTTATCGAGGATGGCTCGCTGGGCTCGCAGCGTGTCGATAATCTGCCCGTCACAAGCAAGAGCGCAATCACGACTCAGGCACTTGTGCGAAACGGGGAAAGTCTGCTGATTGGGGGCTACGTTCGCGACGTCAGTGAACATAGCGAAGCCAAGGTGCCGGTCATCGGCGACATTCCCTTACTGGGTGCTCTGTTTCGCTTTCGTTCAACGCAGACGGACCGCCTGGAGCGTTTGTTCTTGATCACGCCGAAACTGTTATCGCTCCATGAATCTGACGACGCGCCACAGGCACTTGGCACGGATGGTCGTGAGAGTCGGCTGATCGAACATATGGCGGAACGTCTATCTGCGACGAAGCCGGCACCGAAATTCAGCGGTGCTGACCACGTGGGTAGCTCTGCAGGAAATGAGGCCCTGTTGAAATTCGAGCGGGTTATGCGGCATGCAAATTGATCGAAGCGAAGTCGAGCTAGCCGACGATAGTGGTGAGATTGGCGTAACCGCGAGCGCGTCGCTTGGTGGCCTGAGACAGGCTGTTGAGAGCTTCCAGGATTCCGTTGGTCTCACGCGTCTGGGTCCATGCGACGATGCCGCCGAAGTGCTTTCGGATCACGCGGGCAACATCCTTCATGGACTCGACCTCGAGGCGTATCACGCTGGGGCATCATGGCCCGAGCATTGTGGAGACGACGTTGCTCTGCTTGCGATCCAGGATGTCGCGGAACTTCTCACGATAGAGCCGGGCGCGGGCAGTGCGCTTGATCGTGACGTTGGCGACCAGAGCGTCGAGGTCGGCGCGCTGGGCGATGGCCAGCCGCTCGCGGTCTTTGAGCAGCGCCCAGCGCAAACCCTTGTGATCCGGATCGGTCCTCTGTTCGAGTCGCCACGTCTTGTCCAAAGCAAACGACGCGTGGGCGACGACGTGGAGCTTACCGAATGTGATGCTGGCGTTGGGAGGATGTTCGCCAACGCCCCTGATGGGGACAGGCGACATGTCGATGTGGACCAAGGTGATCTTCTCGGGCGTAGAGCGGTGCTCGCGCAGATGGGCGGCGAACTGCGCGATGGTGGCTGCGTCCCGTCCTTCGGTGACGAATACGACATTGCATGCTTCGGCGTTGGCCACGAGCGTCAGATAGTTGTGCCTATGCTTGTAGGACGTCTCGTCGACAACGACGGTCGTCATGCCGGACAGGTCGATCACCGCGAGCGCGAGATCGACGTCGCGCTTGCAATTCTCGGGCGCGCGGCCCGACGACTCGCCCACGGCGCGAGCCACGGCCGAAAAGGGAATCTGCTGAGCGAGCGTGAGCGTCATCGCCTCGAACAGCAGCGTGAAGCCGCTGCGCTCGCCGGACCAATCAGGCCCAACGAACGCCACGCCGCCGTCGAGCAGCTTCATGTGCGGCGTGCGCACTTCAAGGTAGCACTCGCGCCGGAAGAAGCTCAAGTGCCGGTAGCACTTGACGACGGTGTCACGCACTGGATGCGCGCTGGCCACTTCCGGATGCGGGAAGCGACTGCCTGCAGTGAAGTCGATCTGGACCATCAGTTGCTTGGATATCGCACAAAAGTCGACGCCACTCATGAACCGCGGATCGCTCACTTTCGGTGCGGCTTCGAACAGCTTGATGCGCATGATTTTCCTTCATCTTGTTTATGCGGAACACCGGGCGACACCATCCACTCGAAATTCAAAGATATCTTGGAAGGCCCGGTCGGTGAGGGTGTGCCAGTTGCTGGGCAATCGGTCGACGAGGTCGCGAATTGAAAGAGACGCGCGCCAGCACCCATCGCTTCGAAGTTACTGTTCTCACGGGGCTCCATGCGGGAGCACGATTGGTACTCGACGGACGTAGTCACACAGTCATCGGGCGTGATCTCGCATGCGATCTGACCGTACGTGATACGAGCGTCTCGGCGCGTCACTTGATGCTCGTTGTGCTTGACGGGAAAATTAAGGCAATCGCACTTGAAGGCTCGATCGAAGTCAATGGATTATCGGTTCCGGATGGAAAGGAACGAGTACTGCGCAATGGTGAGCGGATCAAGCTGGGTGACGTCTCGATCGGCGTGGGTGAGCCGGGTGCGCTTTGGAACCTGCAAGACGCGACTGATATGGCATCCGCGCCTTCGCGGTTCGCGAGCCTGCGGGCGCGATTCCATCACTGGTTTGCGCAGGATGAAAGCCGTCGACGCGGCGCAACTATGATCATATTCGTCGGCGCAGGACTATGTGTGCTGCTGCCACTGGTGTTTGCAATCATGCAATGGAGCAAGCGCAACGAAATAGCTCCGCCGGATCGGACGGAGGTTGTCCGGCAGATCGAGCGGCATCTGGTGACGATGAAGCTGCCAGGCCTTCGCGTCTTCATCGACCAGTCGGTCAATGCGGTTGTGATTGAAGGTTACGTGGCGTTCGATGAGGACATTCGCCGTCTGGAGAAAATCGCCTTGTCGATGAAATCACGGCCGACACTCCGTCTCTACTCGCGTGAGCGGATCGAGCGGCAGGCTCAAGAATATGTCGGGCGTGAGCTAAAGGGTGCGGTGGTGACGTCCGGCGATCTGGGTGAGGTCCGCATCAAATCCGAGAAGGTCTTATTGCCACGTTACAAGGCGTGGTTGAATGACCAGATGGTGCGCGACATTCCGGGGGTGAGGACGGTTGCATTCAATGTACCCGATTACAGTCGAATGCATGAAATTGCGCCCGATCCATTTGCAATTCTATCGATTGGATCGGTGCGATTTCTGCTCGCAAAGGATGGCGAACGATTTTTTCCGGGGGCGGAACTTTCGAAGGGCGTTTCGCTCATGCGTATCGGACACGATACTATCTTCGTGGAACGGAGTGATTTGGAATAGTTGACTTTACCATGAAGAATCCTCAATCGGTTGACATAAGTCAATGTTTTTTAGATTGACGTAAAGGTATGGAGGAGAATATGAATGTATTTGCAACATTGATGGCGGGAAATCCGTCCAGTTTCGAGATGGCACTTAGTCGGCGACATGGACCTGGCGGGCTGGTAGCGGTGATACGAAGACTGAAGGAAGCGGAAGTGGCGGCAGCAGAAAGATGTCTTCTCTGTGAGGATCCGTCGGAAAGAGCATCGAAGCAGCGCTATGTCGACGCGATTTCATGCGCTCGGGTTGAGCTCGAGCGGATGAATGAGGAGGCCTAGAGTCTGCCGATGTACATAAGTAGTTCGAAATAATGTCATTTAGGAGGTTTTATGATTAATCCACTAGGCGGAGTTGGTATCGCGCCGCGCAATTCGTCTGTCTCAATTGACCCCAGCGTTTCGACGAAGCACACACCGACGCTCCTGAGCACGGAGGCTGGAGCGCCACGTCAACGTAGTAGTACGCTCGCGGAATTGCAAGGTTGCAAGAATGAGGCGCCGAAGTCGACGAGTTCGGCCTCGCAATCCTCTGCCAGCTCCAATGCATCGGAGAAAAACCGCTTTGATCTGGGTGCCATGCTGAATAAGATGGTCGATTTTGTGAAATCGCTCGGCGAGCCATTGATGAGCTTGTTCAAGATGGGAGCTGATGCCTTGAGCAAGGTAATGGGCATGGTCAAGTCGTTCGTATGAGTCGGCGATTTGACGTGTGGTGAACGATACATTATTTTTTGTATCGATTTTTTATTATTTAGGAGTACATTATGGCAGCAATTGGTGCAATCGCCGCAGCGATGAACATTATTCAAGATCGCGTGAGCGATGACATGAAGTCGAAAGCTGATGCTCTCGCTGGTAAGCAGGATCTTGATCAGAAGGACTTGACTGCTCTGAACGTCGCCACAGAACTGGTGAAGAGTTGCAATCAAGCCACCCAGGGCTGCATCTCGGCAATTGGGGACGGATTGATGGCGGCGGCACGCGGGGCTAACCGATAAGCTGATGGCGAGAGTCCACTCGGGCAACGCAATACAGGTCGCAAGTGTGGGCTCTCTTTTTTATAAAAATTGGTGGCGATAGCGGCTGGAAGATTGATTACTTGAGATTACAAAAGATGAATTGGCTGATGTGTGACCGACTTGCGATGTAATTTTTTATTGTGAATAAAATTATATTTAGTTATTGAGGTGTAATTTTTGTGATATGAGATGGTGATTATATGGCATCTATTCTTTCGGTAGTCAATACAATGAGCCGCGTTCGAGAACATTTTATCAATGAGCCGAAAAAAAATGTCGCCAATCCGTCGAGTGAGGTTGGTCGGGGCCGGGAACGTTTGACCGAAACTGAAGCCGGGAAAGATCAGAGGCTGATGAGTGATCCGGAGGTCGCAAAGGATCAACAGTATATGACTGAGCAAGTGATATCGAAAGAGATGCTCGATGAGCTAGATCGAGTAACTAAATATATTATTTCGACGTTTGGCGATGGTTTGTTGGTGGCGGCACGCGGCTGTAACAGATAAGCTCGGCAAGAAGAATTCGTTCGACTACGGCAATCTGACCCGAAAGAATGGACTGCCTTCCCGGTAATGTGAATGACGAGGAGTATCGAATGGCTGACGCAAAGATCGTGGAGTTGATCAATCAGATCGGTTACTTCCTGCGCCGAAAAAAGCAATTTGATTCTGCGTTGAGAGTGTTTCAGGCGCTCCAGAAATTTCAACCAGATTACTGTTATCCGCACTTGGGGCAAGCTCTTGTTTATGCAGAGCGAGGCGACATTGACGAAGCCCAGTTGCACTTTCAACTGGTGTTGTCTCGTCAGCCGGAGCATAGCTTCGCGCTTGCATGCTCAGGTCTAGTGTTACTGCAGCGTGGTGAACACGAATGGCGCGGTTTTCTACAGCGTGCGTCGAGTAGTACTGACGAATTAGGTGGAAAGCGGATGGCGAAAGAAATTCTACGCATGATCGAATCGCGTGCGCACCCCATCACGAGTGCACCTGTGGTCTCAACCATCGGTCGGCTCAAACGTTTCTCTTGATAATAAGGATCTGTCGATATGGACTCCATTACGGCAATGACAGGGGTGACCGTGCGTAACGAGCCATCCGTTCAGGTGATGCGGCCACTGCAGGTCGACGCGCCAGTCGCGCTTGACGATCCGATTGTCGCGGTTCGTTGGCTGGATCCGGTATCGGAGGTTCGCCGCGCCGAGGCAGCGTTTGCGCGGGACGATGCGACGCTGGTGAATGAACTCAGGCAGATCGATACGGCAAACCTCAGTGTCGCGAGCTTATATCAACTCCAGGTTCGTACGATTTTATTCAAGGTTAAGCACGAGGCCGTGGCCGGTGTCGTCATGAATCTGAATCAGTCCATGAAAACGATCCTGAATGCCGCTTGACGAGGGAGTGACGGTGTACTCAATGATTCGACGCTGGAGAGTGACGTTGTCGGCCGCATTCGCCGTGGCGGGATTGACCGCATGCGGTAACGCCGCGCTGTTCGATCAAATCAACGAAGCTGATGCAAACGAAATGCTCTCCGTGTTGGGCCGCGCTGGCGTGCCAGCTCAGAAAGATCAGCGCAGTACCAATGGATGGCGCTTAGCGGTGGCGAGCTCCGATGTGTCGCTTGCGCTCGAGATCTTGAATTCTGCGGGTTTGCCAAGGGAACGCTACAAGACCATTGGCGAGCTGTTTCCGAAGGAGGGGTTGATTTCGACGCCTGTCGAAGAGCATATGCGGTCGATCTATGCAATCTCTCAGGAGTTGAGTCGCACGATTTCAAAAATCGATGGAGTGATCACTGCACGAGTGCATTTGAGCATTCCCAGGCGAGAGCCCCTCTTGCGCGTTCAACAGACCCCCACGGCGTCGGTGTTCGTCAAGTATCGGGCAGAAGTCAGCATGCAGCAGAACACCCTCGCGATCAAGGATCTCGTGGTTGGCGCGATCAAAGATCTTGATCGGGCAAACGTGACGGTCGCATTGTTTCCGTGGTCGCCACACTCCATGGCGCCTGCTTCTACTGATTACGTTCAGGTGCTCGGCCTCGCGATCTCGCCGCGGAGTTACAGCCGGATGTTGTGGATGGTCTTCCTGCCGTGGATGTTGCTGAGCGTGGCGGCCGCAGTGGGGCTCGTGTTGATCGCACGATCCATGAAAGGCGACTGGCTCGCGAGGACCGGTGAAAGTAGATTGAAGAAGTGGATGAGCAAGATCAGGAGGACAGGTGGATAACGCAGACGCTTCGCTGCGCCTCCGGCGCATGCTGTGGAACTTGAATGTCAATGTGGCGGAATACACGCACCCCATCAGGCTGAACCGTCTGAGGCCTGTGTTTGACACACGCCGCGCAATGCATCCAGCGGCTCGTTCCGTCCTTCTTATTGAACTGCATCAATTGAGTTACGTTGCCTCGCAACACTTGAACGACAGCGTGATTCGGGTGGCTTTGCTCGATGCGGACGATGTGCGACAACTGGCCCGCTTGGCTGCGGGGCTGGCGTCGCGAGAGGCTATCCGGCTATGTGTGGTGGGTGACGATATGCGCCACTGCGTCCGCGTGCTAGGTCGCTCCATGCTCGATCGTGTGCTTGCACATGAGCAGGCGATTGATCTGACCATTCTCGACCGATTCGACCGCCAGTTTGATGCGATGCAGCTGTCGCTACCGAAACGGTTGCTTAAAGCGCAGCGCCAGCTGATCCGTGCTTTGTGCGACGGTTTGCCGTTAGGGGCTGCGCAACGCATGCGGCTGCGGTTTCGCCCGGGCTATTTCGATGGGGTTGCACCGGTCGACGATGCGCGGTCACTGGCACAGCTGCTCCTGAGGATACGTGGGCAAGCAGATTTGAGTGAGCGAGCAACATGTATTTTAGGGTAATGAAGGCGGCAATCCGTGATCTGGACGCACTTGCTGATACTCGCGTGATCAAGGCTGGCGCGTTCGCCGAACTGCTCGACGCAATTAATTTGCGGGACAGCCTCAAAGCCGAAGTAGAGCAGGCACAGCGAGACCGAAAGGTTGCCGTTGACGATGCGCGCCGAGAGGGCTATGCGCAAGGTGAGCGAGAGGCTCAAAGCGTCGTTGCGGAGCATTTAAACGACGCGCATTGTTTCCTTGCTCGTGCACATTCGCTGTTCGAATCCCAATTTGCACGCTTCGTCGCAACGGCAGTTGAGCGCATTGTCGAACCCCTTCCGGAAAACACACGAATGCAAGCAGTGATTCGTCACGCGTATGCCGCGTTCGGCAACGAAGTCGCGTTGCGGATCGTGGTGCACCCGGACGATCGAGATGCGGCGATGCGCGAGCTTGAACAACTTCGGCCCGATTGGCAGGAGCTACTAGCCGACGATGTATTGCTCGCGCGTGGTGCTTGCCGCCTGGAATCGCCGCTTGTCGTGGTCGAGCACGAGTGGGAGGCATTGCGAGAAAGTATTGAACAAGCGGCGCTCGCCACTTTGCGAGATGCAGCACCCTTCTCGGAGGTCGAAACGTGAGCCGCGTCGAGGTAAAGCCGGTCGATACACGTGCATGTTCGGGGCAGGTGTCAAAGGAGATGCATCGGTTTCGCGTCGCTGACGTGCTGTCGTCCGTCGAAGCAGATCTACTGAATTGCCTGATTGGGCTATCTGGTGGGCATATTGGTTTCAAATCGGTCAACGGTGCGAAGAGTACCGGACGAGAACGCGCAATCCGAGTGGTTCTTGACGTCGGCGGCGTGGTCACGATTGTCTACCTCGCGGGCCGCCGCGCGATTGACCAGCATGGGTGGTTTGAATTCAACGATCTATCACCAGTGCAACGCGCTGAACTATGGTCGCTGCGCGCGAATCAGTTGCGTCGCGCGTTTGAACGGCTCATAGCTGCGCCGGTATCGATCGATGCGGTGATTACGGAAACAGTGCCTGAGGGGTGGTTTTGCGTATCGGTGCGACTCGGCTGGATTGACATTCCATGTTGGCTTGATGCGACCTCCGCAGCGCGCGCGCTCAAATGGGCCTGCCAGCGTCGGCGGCCCGTACTGCCGACGCTGTCGTTTCTACCAGTTGCCTGTTGGCTGAGGCTGCGAGCGGTGTGCGTGACGCATGATGAACTCTTGGCCTTAGCGATAGGCGACGTTGTTTTGATCGCGCGCGACGCGACGGAGCCGATGCTCGGCGAGTTGGTGGCGTCCGCCTTCGGCTACCGATACTCGACGACATACAGAAAAGAAGGAGCGGTGATGATAGAACAGGACGAGATCCGGCTCGAGGAGCAGGATGTGGCAGTGGAACTGGATGACCGTCAGGTGGATCTGGTCGTCGAGCTGGCGACGTGCCGGCTCACGCTTGGCGAGCTGGCAAATCTGAGAGTCGGGCAGACATTACGACTCGCGAAGGCGATTGACGAGATGTCGATTGACCTCCGGTATCGTGGCATGCGGGTCGCTCGCGGCAGTCTGATTGAAATCAGCGGGTTGCTCGGTGTTCGCATTGAAGCGATCGGGACGGACGCGTCGGCATGAACTTCGATCAGCCGCTCGATCTGCTGATTTTGTCGATGGCGCTTGGCGTCCTGCCCGCGGCATGCGTGCTCGTCACGTCGTATACGAAGATTGCGATCGTATTCGCGTTGGTCAAGAACGCCATCGGCATTCAACAGACGCCGTCCGCCCTCGTCACGAATGCGTTGGCCTTGATCGTGACGATGTTCGTGATGGCGCCGGTGCTGACCGAAATCTCCAGGAACATGTCGGGTGGTCCGCCACGCGAGCTAAGTCGTGTCGAATGGATGAGTGGGGCGGTTGGACAGCCTGTCATC
Organism: Burkholderia sp. 572; assembly: GCF_040545135.1. Lineage (NCBI taxonomy): Bacteria > Pseudomonadati > Pseudomonadota > Betaproteobacteria > Burkholderiales > Burkholderiaceae > Burkholderia > Burkholderia sp. 572. The sequence goes on from NZ_JBEPLH010000043.1 coordinate 10,469, forward strand.
GAATTCATGAAAAGGCATGTTGATCCGCGTGAGCAGGCCCGCTTGATCGCAAGCGCCGAGCGAATCTGGCCGGAGGCGATGGCGAAGACGGCGAAACCAAACGACTTCTTTGTTCTCGCACCGGCGTTTGCTATCTCTGAAATCACGGCAGCGTTCAAAATCGGCTTCGTGTTGTATCTAGCGTTCGTCGCGATTGATCTGATTGTCGCGAACATCCTGATGGCAATGGGCATGATCATGTTCTCTCCGACCATCGTGTCAATACCGCTGAAGATCGTGTTATTCGCGATGGCCGACGGTTGGTCGAGACTCATTCAATCGCTTATCTTGACTTATCGATAATGGAAGCGTTCTCGCTCGGCTATGCCGTCAATCAAATATTGGTTTCGATCGTGATGGTGAGCGGACCGGTGGTGATGGCAGCGCTCGTGGTTGGCATCCTGGTTGGAATCGCGCAGGCTGTTACGCAGGTGCAGGATCAGTCGATTGGATACGGGATCAAGATTACCGTCGTGCTATTCATCCTGGCGATCTTCGGTAAATGGATGGTAGTTGAAATGATCGCAGCGTTCGACCGTGGCTTCGACTGGATTCAGGAGATCGGACCAGGGAGGTCGGACGTATGAACTTGTTCGATGATGTCGCGCGGACAATCACGGTAGTCGCCATGTTGCTTTCGCGTGGCTATGGGCTGCTCCTCGCGATCCCGCCGTTGATGAAAGCCGGACAAGGTCGGATGCTACGCTTGCCCATTGCGCTTGCTATTGCCTTGCCAACGTTTCCGCTCGCTTATCACACATTGCCGGATACGCTAGCAGGTGGCGAAGCTGTGTTCACTGCCGCCCGGGAACTAGCGATCGGAGCGCTGACGGGTGTTTTTTTTCTGCCCCTATTTGTCGTGCCACGCGCCGTAGGGACGTTTGTCGATCAGCAGGCAGGCTTGATGTCGATCCAGCTTTTTGATCCGACGTCGGCTGAGCGCTCGGCGACGATCTTTGCGGATGCGTTTGAACAGACCGCCCTGTTCATGTTCGCGGTGGCGGGTGGATTTGGTGTGCTAGCAGAGTTATACGCAGTGTCGCATCGGTTCTGGCCGGTGGGGGCAACGGACTTACCGTCAATTGAGCGTGTAACGGATCTCGCGGTGCGAGGATTTGGTGCGCTCTTCGATGCGGCGATCCATTATGCGGCGCCGTTCGTCGTGACCCTGATCTTGCTTGAGTACGGGCTTGGTTTGATCGGGCGTGCGGCACCACAACTGAACATCCTGACGACGTCGATCGCGATCAAGCTTGTCGCGGTATTACTCATGATTGCCTTTGTCGGATCGTTTTTGATGGATGCATTCGGCAATGCACTCGATGCAACACGGGTGGTCGCGGAACGCTTTCTCGAACCGGCGGAGACACGATGAGTGAGAAGACCGAACAACCTACCGACGGCAGAATCCGGCAGGCGCGGCGCGACGGGAAAACCTCGAAATCGCGTGATTTGACCCAAGCACTCACCGGTGCCACGTGGCCGCTTGTGTTGACCGGGACGTTTTATTTCGCGTTTGGAGGTGCAGTGCACGTGATGCAAGGCGTGCTTGATCTTATCGGAGAAGGAGACGCGAATGAGCCGATGCGAGTCGATTTCGCTGTGGGCTGGGTTATCGCGCCAACTGTTGCGATGAGTGTTGGTGTGGCCGTGATGGGTGCGCTGATGGCGGTGGTCCTGGAGTTACTGCAGACGAAGGGGCTATTTAGCATGAAGCCGATCGTGCCCAACTTTACCAAGCTGAATCCGATCAACCAAATCAAGAGTATTTTCTCGCTCCGCACGCTGGTGGACCTCGGGAAGAATCTCGTCAAGGTGACGGCAATCGGGGTATGCACGCTCGTCGGGATTCGTCTTGGGTTGTCGGATCTTGTTGGCTTGCCGTTGGTTAACACCGCGGCGATTCTGGCGGTGACGGCGCACTTGCTGTTCGGCATCGCGTTGGCATCGGCGCTCGTACAGGTGATCCTCGCGGCGATCGATGTCGGATATCAGAAATATGAATACATCAAAGGTCTCAAGATGACGAAGGATGAGGTGAAGCGCGATTACAAGCAGCAAGAGGGCGATCCCCTCATCAAGGGCGAGCGGCGCAGGCTGCACGCGGAACTGGCCGATCGCTGATACACGAAGCGGCGGACGAACAATGATGTGAAGAGAGTGACTTATAGCGATGGCAGACAAGCAATACGGGCGGCGGCTGCAGTACGCATTTGGGCGGCACGTAGACAGCATTCCGATTATCGCGGTGCTGGGCGTGCTTTGCCTGATCATCTTCCCCCTACCGATTCCAGCCTTGGATGTGGCGCTCGCGCTGAACTTGACTGTGTCGGTACTGATCCTCGCATTGAGCGTCTATATTCCGCATGCGCTGCATCTATCGACGTTTCCGACGCTGCTGCTTGTCGCAACGTTGTTTCGTCTCGGGTTGAACATCGCGACAACACGTCAAATTCTGTTAAACGGTTATGCCGGTGACATCATCACGACTTTCGGCCAATTGGTGGTCGGCGGCGATGTGATCGTGGGTTTAGTTGTGTTCATCATCATTGCGATCGTTCAGTTCGTGGTCGTGGCGAAGGGCGCCGACCGCGTTGCGGAAGTAGGGGCGCGATTCTCTCTGGATGCGTTGCCGGGTAAACAGATGGCGATCGACGCGGATCTACGTGCAGGTATGATCAGCAAGGCAGATGCACTGGAACGCCGTCGCCAGCTCGAGCAAACCAGCCAGTTTTACGGCGCGATGGATGGCGCGAGCAAATTCGTCAAGGGAGATGCTATCGCGGGCTTGCTCATCGCGATCGTGAACGTAGTCGGCGGAATCGTGATCGGTACGGCGGTGAACGGCCATCCGCTCGCGGACACTGCGCGGCTGTACACGGTGCTCACAGTGGGTGACGGGCTGGTGTCGCAAATTCCGTCGCTGCTGATCTCGTTCGCGGCGGGCATTCTGATTACGCGCGTTGCATCGATTGACAGTGCCACATCAGTTGGCGCTGACATCGGTAGACAGATCGCGAGTCAACCGAGAGCAATCTTTGCCGCCGCTGTTGTTGCTGCGGGCTTCGCGCTCGTGCCAGGCTTTCCGACTCTCGCGTTTGTGGGGCTCGCTGTGTTACTCGCGCTACTGGCCACGCTGATTCCCCGCTTGAGCGTGATGGGGCGCGGCACGGCGACTACACGCCAGCATTGGGCGCGTCGCGATGGTGCCATGAGCACGGTCGTCGAAGGTGATCCTGGTTCATCGGTACCGCTGTGCGTGAGACTTGCACCGGAACTTTTTGATCAATTGAAGCCGCTTGACCTTGACCGCTTGTTGCTGGGACTCAGAGACCGCTTCCGCGAGAGTGGCGTGCCCTACCCAGGGCTAAAGCTTGCGTCGGATCCCACGTTGACGGAACTCGGCTATGCCGTCGACATCGAGGAGGTCGCGATCGCGAATGGACAGCTGGAACGCCCGTCGGGCAAAGGCGAGCGACAGCGCGGTTGGTCACCGCCCTCGTGGTCTTCCCGGGAGGGGGCGGATGCCGCTCCGCAGGCCGCGCTCGAGGTAATGCTGGTCGGCCGGGTCGGTGATGCGATCTGCGCGAAACCATGGCGCTTCCTCGGCATTCAGGAAACGAGCTATCTGCAGGACACTTTGTCGAGACACTACCCACAACTGGTGAACTTGCTCTCGGAACGGATTCATTTGTTTGTTTTTCGCGACGTTCTGGTCGAGTTGCTGAAAACCGGCATTGGCATTCGCAACCTGCGGGGGATCGCGGAAGGGTTGACCAAGGGCAGCGCGCAACCCCACGACCTTGACGGGCTCGTTTCGGCTGCGCGACAGGCGATATCGAGCCAGATTTCCAGTCAATGGGGGGGGGGCGAACGCTGTATACCGATCGCAGTGTTCGCGCCTGAGCTTGAGGCCGTGCTGCGACAGAAGCTGATTGCGACCGGGCAGGTCAAATTCATCGATCTTCAGGTTGCCGAGCAGAGCACTTTTGTCCAGCAGGTGCTTGCCGGCATGCAAATGATCTGGCACGAGCATCCGGGGGCGGTACTTGTGACCGGCCAGGATTTACGCCGTTCCGTGGAAGCGTTACTGCGCGGGGGAGATCGTGGTGTGACGGTGCTCGCGGTCGAGGAAATCTCGGACGAAGTTGCATACCGCGTGTTGCACACCATCAGTATCCCTGAACTCGAATGGTCTGGAATCGCTGTATAAACTTCTACAAAAGGCAAGGAGGCATAGGGTGAGCGATGTTCCGTTCGAATCGCTGGAGACGTTTTTTGCACGGCGCCTGGATCGCGCGCTGCGTGGCCGTCGCTATGGGCGGCTGGTCGAGGTGACAGGTGCGCAGGTGAAAGTCGCCGGTGTGGATTTGCGCATCGGCCAACTATGCGAATTGTCGGGACCAAAGGGGGAGCGATGTGTGTTCGGTGAGGTGGTTGGCCTGACCCGCGAGACCGCGCTCGTCACATTGCTGGGGGATGTTGCGGGACTCGGTACATCGACGCTCGTCCGTCCGTGCACTGGCAGTCATCAGGTCGGTGTCGGAGACGCATTGCTTGGGCGTGTGCTGGACGGACTCGGGCGACCGCTTGACGACGGCGGACCACCGTTGGAGGGGCTGGACACGCGTGCAAGTGCGGCAGCCCCCCCTCCGCCGCTGTCACGTCCGCTGATTCGGTCGATTTTGCCAACAGGCATACGTGCGATCGATGGCTTTCTGACGACAGGACGAGGGCAGCGGGTCGGCATTTTCGCCCCGGCGGGCACGGGCAAGAGCACGTTGCTCGGGATGATCGCGCGCGGCGTCGGTCGCGAATGTATTTGTGTTATCGCCCTGATTGGCGAACGAGGGAGGGAGGTGCGCGAGTTTCTCGACGAGATTCTTACCCCCGAACAGAAGAGAAATACGGTTGTCGTAGTTGCGACGTCGGATCGACCATCGATGGAGCGTATCAAAGCAGCGTATACGGCTACGACGATTGCAGAATTTTTTCGTGACGAAGGGCGTGAAGTCTTGCTGTTGTTCGATTCAGTCACGCGTTTTGCGCGGGCGCTGCGCGAAACCGGGCTGGCCGCAGGTGAACCTGCCGTACGCCGCGGCTATCCGCCATCGGTGTTCGCCGCATTGCCAGGTCTCGTCGAACGAGCGGGGCCAGCGGCGGTTGGCAACATTACCGCGTTTTATACGGTGTTACTCGAGGATGCCGAAATGTCGGATCCGATCGGCGAGGAGATTCGATCTTTGCTTGATGGACATATCGTTCTGTCGCCGAAGTTGGCCGGCGCTGGACATTATCCCGCGATTGATATTCGCAGCAGCGTGAGCCGTGTGATGGCGCAATTGGTGGATCGAACAGTATCGACTACCGCTGCGCGATGTCGAGAATGGCTTGTGCGCTATGATGATGCCGAACTGTTGCTGCAGATCGGCGAGTACCAGGAGGGCGGCGATCCATCACTCGATAGTGCAGTTGCTGCGCACAGCGATTTGATCGATTTTCTTAGGCAGCGGACCGATGAGTTTGTACCGTTTGATGATACGTCATCGCGATTGCGTGAAATCTTGCAGCAGCACAACGATTCATCGTCGTAAGCGCATGAGGTAATTTAGGAGACTGAAGAGCGATGAATGCCAAGCAAAGAGCACTTGCTTCGATGAGCGATGTCTCGAAGATTCGAGGTGAACGGGCGCGCACGGCGCTCACACGTAATTTGGAGGTTTTGCGTGCGACGATAGCTGAAATCACGATAACCCAACGCCAAATTGATGATCTGTCGGCAGCGAAGCGAGCATGGGTAATCGAAGGATGTGGCAAGGCCGCAAATCTAGAGGTGAGATTGGAGGAAATACGCGCGAGGATCGAACGGTTCGATATGTTGATCGCTGCAGCGACGGAAAGGCGTACGGTTCTCGAAGACGAGGTGTCCATGCTGGAGGAGCGGTGCGGCGTACAACGACGGTCGATGCTCAAGCATGAGGAGCTCGATAAGATATTTCGGAACGAGAATTCAAAAATCGGACGATTGCGGGAACGTGCCGATGAGGAAGAGAACGCAGATGATCTATTTTCTGGATTAGGCAGGCGTGGTAAGCGATGATTGAGAAAAATTCTGTCGAAGCGTGTTCGTTCGTTATTTTGTAAAGGCTATCAAATTAAAGCATGAATTATGCGTAATTGTGGTGATGCGGCGAACATAATAATATCGCCAACATGGCAGGAAGGTTGGCCGCTTGCCACTAATGAACCTCGATGGTAGTCATCGATTGTTCTGTTAAAATGCTCTAACAGATGAGACACGGAATCTTTTAAAGCTCATGGTTCTCTATTAACCTTTTCGTTGTTTCGCTGACGAGGAGGTCGTGGCAAAGCCGATGCTCGAAACGAACCGTGGTCTCTGATCCAACTGCTGCGGCCACCACCGAAGCCACACCGGACGTGATATCCAGGGCGAAAACTGCTCGACATTTCGGCGTGTCACCATCGCGCAATAACCGACTTCAGTCGACCAGGTAAGTCGACGGACAATTGCCACATCGAGACGTTTAACGGATCATTCCGCGATGAGTGCTTGAACCTACATTGGTTCGAGACGTTGGGCGAAGCCAAAGCGATCGTCGAGGCCTGGCGCCGGGATTACAACGAGAGCCGTCCTCACTCGGCTCTCAAAGAGTTGGCACCAGCTGAATTCGCCCGTCAGCTGGTGCTTTCGGTGGGTCCGGTTGGACCCGAAACGCCGCAAAACTCGCTCTAGATCTGGTCCAGAAAACCCAAGCGGATCTGAAAGGCCGAGCACTAACACTCGGTACTGTCAAAGAAATCCAAGCGGTTCAATCGCTTGCGATCAATCCACCAAAGCGGGACTGAAAAACCGCCGCATGCTGACCTGCGCGAACGACCGGGGCCTCGCTCAGTTTCTTGGCTGGAGCGACACTTGAGCATTTTCTCCATCATGTGATGCCTTTTGGGCAGGACTTGAATTCCAATCAAAATCGGACTGGTCAGATTAAATTTTCATAAGACGATCCGTATGATGGCAATGGGTTTGCGTGTCGAGGTGATTGATAGGTTCGTGTTAAATTGGTGCCGATGGATCGAATTTTATGTCGATTAACCGACTCCTGATCATGATCTGTTCTCGATTCGCAATTATCAAGCCCCGATCTTTTTCAGAGGAATCCCATGACAATTAGTTCGATCTCATATCAGCGTAGCAGAACTGACACCGAGCCGGCTGCGCGAGAACAAGCTGCGACGAAGTCCGATTCATCGACCCAGAACACGAATCAACCTAGCGTGGATGGAGTGGTCGCGGATAAGGTATTGGGCGGGCAGGAGTCGGTTGAGACTCGAGCACAGAGCGAAGTGGCAGCAACCCGTCAAGGTACGAAGCGAACCAGTACCGTCGATGCTCTCACAGCAGGTAGCCGAACCAAGCGAGCGACGACGGGAGAAAAAGCGGCAGGAAACGATTTGGCCTCAAACGTGGGGCAAATGAATAGCCGTTTACAAGACCGTACTGAAGCGCCTCCCAGTTTCTCCGAATTTGCCAAACGGGAATTGAAACGTGAGCTGGACAAACAGTTCCCTGGGGAAAATATTGACCCGGATGAGACGTATGTCGTTCATTTCAAGAATAAAACGGAAACGGATGCGGACGGAAAGCAAATTCAGGTGCGTACGGCGACGGAGTTCCGCTCGCTTACTGATGAGTTTCTGGATGGTTTCGAGAATGGTCGCACGCCGGCCTACGTTGAGGAAATCGCTGGAGTGTATCGGGTGCCGTCCGCCGATGAATCAAAGCGCATCAGCGGAAGCAACGTATTGTTCAAACTCGAATCCGCGATTGACGATGCACGCGACAAACTGAAATCCAATTTTCAGAGCGAACTGACGAAATATTGGAATGAGCCATTGACAATCAACGGCGCCACGGATACGCGGAAATTTCATGTCGCCGAGGCCGAGAAGACACTGATGTCAAGGCGCGCAGCACTGGGTGTTCTGGATGGGGAGCTAACACGAGAGGATCAGGCTCGGATCGATAGACTGAGAACGTATCCGAATTCGGCGGAACGTGTGGATGACAAGGGCCAGCCAAAATCCGATATGCCAGCTGTGTATGCGATTTCGGTTCCCAATGCGCCGGCGCCCGGTGGCAAGACGGAATTTTCGGGGATGTACATCATCACCGAGAGGCAGATTGCTGGGGAAATCGATGCGAACACCGAGGTCGGCGCCGTACTGTTGAATATGCCCGGGCGACCGCTGGAGTCGTATCCATCGCTTCAAGCGCTCAATGAGGAGCTGGGCAAGCGCCTGACTGATCCTGCTCGACGACAGACTCTGCTCCAACACATTCCAGCGCGAGCGCAAGCCCAGTTGGCTGGTGTGGGAAATGCATCGGGTCAATTCGTATCGTTTAGTTTCCAATCCATCGAGGGCAACGTGTTCGAGAATCGATTGCAATCGATGATCGATCAGCAAGTACGGGATGTCGGTGATGCAGAGGGCGTGGATACGTCAGTTCGCAACAAACTGGACATGGAGCCGTATTTGGCGGAGCGCGACCAGCGTCTGCTGGAGCAGGCGGAACGCAATAGCTGGCCGGACTGGCGTAAGCACGCAAGTGAAAGTGATCGAAGCGAGTTGGCGCAACATGAGCGTGTGAAACAGCACGCTCAGGAATCGGCTGATCAGTTGCTTGACGATGTCGATTCTCCGCGGGCGTATGGTCGGGACCAAGCGACACGGTATCTGAACGACAAGTTTGGAACTGATGCAGACCCGAATGAGATCCAGGTCCGCGCAGAATATACGACCCGAACGGGTCCGCAAGCCCGCACGGGCACCCTATTGGATTTTTTGCAGGAAGGGCCGCGTGACGCCAGTCGGGGAGATGTGACCTACTCGGTGATTCGATCGGCCGACTCGCCCGTGCCGCTCACCGATGCGCAATTGAAGCAGACGCTGGGCGAGTTGGATGTGCGCAAGGACTACGGTTCTGCAGTCGAAACGACTTATCGAAACCCAGACGTCAAGAATGCGCTGTCCGATGTGCTCGACAGCCAAATCCAGATGGATGCCTTCAGCGCCAAGATGCGAGGCCATCTGACGCAGTCGGACTATGACATGGTTCAGCGCGCACGTGATCCAGCCAAGACACCGGCGGGTGCGACCACGCAGGTGAGCGTGGGAGGCGTGTCGATTCATCTTCCAGGCAAGGCGGCTGACCAGATGAAGGATGCGCTGGTGTTCCGTGAAACGAAGGCCGACGGCCAGGTGGAGCGCTATATCCTGTATGTGCCAAACTCGCCGGACGGCCAGAATTTCTACGGATTCAATAATTGGCAAGGATTGAGTGCGTCGGTGGCCGCGTGGACGGTCAAACCGGAAGGCCGACAGTATCTGCAGGATCAGTTGGACCCGGGCAATCGCAGTCACGCCACGCAATTCTTTGAAGACGCGGCCTTGAGGTCGGACACATGGCGTATCGCTGAGAATGGTACCGCGACCTGGAAAGAGTTGCCGGGCACCAGCTATCGAGACAAGCTCGATGCGGCCGTGGCGGAGAAAAGCCAGACCCGCGTTGCGGAAGCCAAGGTCGGGACGATTTCGCCAGATTGGTATCAGCATGCGAGCCCAGCGGAGCGACAGAAGCTGACGAGTCTTGCCGATCGCATTCGGGTGACCAAGGAGGCCATGTCGTCTGCCCTGCCGGGTCAGCCATTCCCTGACTATGCGCACGGGAAGATCAAGGAATCGCTCGACCGCTACCTGCGCACGAAGGGGGGGACGGAAACTGTCGATCCGGATACGGTGATGGTCGATTTGGGTGATGGAACTTCACCGCGCACTTTGACCGACGTTGCCACGTACGGATATGACTCGAGTGACAACTTTGTCGGCAAAGCGAGGTTCACGTCCTCGACCGGCCAAGATCTCAGTCAGCTCAACACGGCGGTGCGGGGGGCCGAACAAGGTGCACGCCGACGAGGGGCGTTCGCGGAGTATATGGACCCATTTGTTCGCGGCGGATATCTTGGCGAACAATACACGCGCGAAATAGAACAACAGTATCTGACCGAAGGGCCAGCGCTAGAGAATCGACGTGCACTGTACCGGGAGCATGTCCAGAGCACGATGTTGTACGACGCAGCCCAGGCCAAACTCCGGGGCGAGTTGACCGAGGCGGAATATACCTCAGTCAAGCAACAGATCGAGGAGACATCCCTCCCCGCTGGCCGGTCGCCGGAAACTCGGATGCCCCACCGGCTCACCTTCAACGGGCGCCCGGTGGAAGGGACCTATGTGTTCCGCGGGGTCGGTGCGGTCGGCCAAGCCCGGAATATGCTCTATACACCGGGCGCGCCGGACGGCCGTATGTTCCGTCCGTACGACGACAGCACGTTTCGTTCGGGGAAGGACGAGCCCAGGTCGTTGACGGAGGCGATGGCGAATTACTACTATCAGCGCGTCAAATACTCGGATCAGGCGGTGGCGAACACGCGCCTTGAAAAACTCCAGAAAGGCCAGGAGAAGCCGGACGCGCTGTTGCAGCCAGTCCTGGATCTGAATCGTGAGTACGATCGCAAGCTCCAGTTGACGCTCGACCCTGTGAGGGAGACGACAAAGACGCGTGGGCAGGTGATTAGCGAGCAGGTGTGGAAGGGCGTCAATTATGCCGGCGCAGCCATTTCGCTCGTGTATCCGCCGGCGGGCATCGCGGTAGGCACGCTCATGTGGGGCAAGGAAATGCATGACGCGTATGAGGCGTATCGGAGAGGGGATCGAGCGTCGGCTTCGCTGAGTATCCTGAGCGCGGGTGCGGAAGCGATTGGCGTCGGGTTCGATGCGGCAGATGGCCTAAAGGCCGTGGGCAAAGGCCTGGCGAGCGTCCGGAAAACGCTGGGCCTGAAGGTGGGTCAGCACTTCGGCACGGTCGATGAGGCGGCCAAGGCCCTGAAGCAAGTGAACGTGCCTTCACCGTCCACGGCATTCAAGGATGTCTCTCCGCTCAAACCGGAGCTTGCGGTCAAAGCGCCGCCCAATGAAAGTGCCATGGCCTTACATACCGATGGATTTCTCAGTGGCGTTTATGAGGAAGTTCGGGGTGATTTTTCGACGTATTATGTGAAAGAAGGCAATGCCTATTATGAGGTTGTTCCCGACGCCAACAAGCGGACGCTGGGTTTGGCCGATCCACGCAATCCGAACGCCCGTTATCATCTGCCCATCGCGCAAGGGGTCGATGGGCGATGGGCATTCGCTTCCTCGGTTTACGACAAAGTTGATCTGAGTGGTTACGCTTCCCTGGACGCCCTCCCGGTAGGGGCGGAGCCCAAATCTGGTAGCAACGGCATTTTCGACTTCCAGGGCAACGAGTATGTAAAGACCGATGACGGCAGGTGGCGCGAAACGTCTTATGAGAATGGCAAGAGATATATTAAGCATTCGACCCAAACCGGGCAGAAGTATGAGGTGGTCCCTTCAGACAATAGCGTGTGGTCGGTACAACCTCGTTCCAAATTGTACGGGGGTGGCGGTGGTCGAACACAAACTGAAGTCTCCACTCGCTCCCGGACAGAACCGACGCTCGTACTGAGACTTCAGCATCCCCAGCGAGCACAGCTTTCGCGTCTGGTTGATACACTTTCTCGAGCTAATTTTAACGGCGATGTCCTACGTACCAATGGTCCGGAGCTGATTCATTTGCTTTCTAGCGACACCAATCGGGCGACGTTCCAGCGCTTGCTTGATATTCAGGTGGCGCAAGGCCAGATTAGTGTTGCGCTTCGGCATGAGATCATGTCAATTTCTGATCCATATGGCCGCGCTCAACGTTATTTATCGGTAATTAAACACCGCAGTAGTGTCGAGAATATCGAAAAATTCCCAGATCAACTCAAGGAAGCGATTTCCAACGGCGACATAGCTGCCTCGGCGGCAAGGACGGTCAATAGTTTGATCGATCAGCAGAGAACGGATCTTGCGACGTTGGCAGAGACGCTGTCGAGAACCGTGTTCGATAGAGTGGCAGCAGACGGCCATTTCGCTTTTGATTCTGAATTGCACCGGTTGCTAGAAAGTGGCGTCAATGAGGGTGTATTCCAGCGCTTGCTTGATATTCAGGTGGCGCAAGGTCAGATTAGTGTTGCGCTTCGGCATGAGATCATGTCAATTTCTGATCCATATGGTCGTGCTCAACGTTATTTATCGGTAATTAAACACCGCAGTAGTGTCGAGAATATCGAAAAATTCCCAGATCAACTCAAGGAGGCGATTTCCAACGGCGACATAGCTGCCTCGGCGGCAAGGACGGTCAATAGTTTGATCGATCAGCAGAGAACGGATCTTGCGACGTTGGCAGAGACGCTGTCGAGAACCGTGTTCGATAGAGCGGCAGCAGACGGCCATTTCGCTTTTGATTCTGAATTGCACCGGTTGCTAGAAAGTGGCGTCAATGAGGGTGTATTCCAGCGCTTGCTTGATATTCAGGTAGCGCAAGGTCAAATCAATGCGGCAACCTATGTGGAGATCCGGGCTATGTCGGATCCGGTTAATCGAATTCTGCGCTATTTATCGGTGATTAAAAGCGGTAGTAGCGTAGACGATCTTGCCAAATTCCCGGATCAATTGAAGAGGGCGGTTGAGATGGCGGCAGAAGTAAATTCGCCGGGAGCAAGAGGGGCTGATTTTATCTTTCAACAAAGAGCGCAGCTTTCAAGTTTAGCAAATGATATATCCAGGGCGGATTTTAACGATAATGTCCTACGTACCAATGGTCCAGAGCTGATTCATTTGCTTTCTAGCGACACCAATCAGGCGACGTTCCAGCGCTTGCTTGATATTCAGGTAGCACAAGGCCAGATTAGTGTTGCGCTTCGGCATGAGATTATGTCAATTTCTGATCCATATGGCCGCGCTCAACGTTATTTATCGGTAATTAAACACCGCAGTAGTGTCGAGAATATCGCAAAATTCCCGGATCAACTCAAGGAGGCGATTTCCAACGGCGACATAGCTGCCTCGGCGGCAAGGACGGTCAATAGTTTGATCGATCAGCAGAGAACGGATCTTGCGACGTTGGCAGAGACGCTGTCGAGAACCGTGTTCGATAGAGCGGCAGCAGACGGCCATTTCGCTTTTGATTCTGAGTTGCACCGGTTGCTAGAAAGTGGCGTCAATGAGGGTGTATTCCAGCGCTTGCTTGATATTCAGGTGGCGCAAGGTCAAATCAATGCGGCAACCTATGTGGAGATCCGGGCTATGTCGGATCCATTTAATCGAATTCTGCGCTATTTATCGGTGATTAAAAGCGGTAGTAGCGTAGACGATCTTGCCAAATTCCCGGATCAGCTCAAGCGAGCAATTCGGAGGGACGGTGACGCTAGATATGCAATGTAAGTGAGGCACCGGGGCGTGTTGATGTGATAGCGAAGTGAATTCGACACGCTCCCGGGAAATTGCTGAGAGGAGGCGGATTTTACAAATCCCTGAGTCGGCGGAAGGTTAAAATTAAATCGAAATGGGATTGCGCCGTGCAAACGGTACCGGAATTTTCCACTTCCCAATGGGACAGTTTTGTGGGCTAGGTCAGTTACTGTACGTGAAAACGAGACACGGTCATTGTCTAGTTCATTGCTTATAAAGCGCTCGTATCTCCGCGACCAATGCCCCAATCGCGGCGTCGGATTCACGGACGCCGGCGCATTTGACATGCTGCTCGAGGTTGAGGGATCGATTTGCCAGGTCTCGCTGGCCGAATACACCGAGCGCGCCCGTGAGCGCATGTAGCTCCTTGAGAACTTGGGGGACATTGTCATTGGTGGATGCGGCCTGAATGGCTGTCATTGACGCGTCGCAAAATGTGATAAATGTCTGACGAAGATGCACCGGGATTTGCTTGTCGCCTAGTAGGGAAAAGCGGTCGTCCGGCGTCGAGGTGAGTACTGTACTGTCTACACCCGTCACCTCGATCAACACTTCACGCAACTGCGCGAGGAACAACGGCTTCAACATGACCCGCGCCATCCCCGCGGACTCGCAATGCTCACGCTCCTCCAGAGTCGCATAGGCGGTCACCGCAATGATAGGCATCGACGGTTTAATTTTCTGTGCCACGCGTGCGAGTTCGTAGCCGTCGAGGCCCGGCATGCCAAGATCGGTAAGCAGCACATCCCACTCGTCTTGCTTGAGCACTGTGAGGGCGGCTTCGCCATCAGGCAACACGCGCGCGTCGCAATTAAGTCGATTCAATTGCTCCTGGAGGAGCGATTGATTGACCGGATTGTCTTCAGCAACCAGTACGCGGAGTCGACGCACGGGCATTGACGACGGCTGGATGGGGCCGGGTGGCAAACCGAACCATTCCCCGTCAAGCGATGTGCTTGGGGCGGGGCCGGATAGAGCCTGCCACAAGGCTGCTTTCAAACCGGTCAACGAATAGCAAGACAGACTGACAACGCGTCCGGCGCGGATCGGCTGTATTGGGCCATCGGCGCGGCAGTCGATGACGCATGCGGCGGCTTCGACGAGTGTGTTTTCGTCCGCCAGAGTCCACGAGTCTCGCTCACCGAAAATCAGGAGCGCCGCTGCGGAAGCCACGGCGTCGGTGGGAATCTTGGTGGGATGCGTGTAGGCACGGGCCGATAGGCCCCACGATAGAAGATGCGGCATGGCGAACGCATGCCAGACGTCGTTGGCACTCAAAAAGAGCACCGCTTCGTTTGAGAATGCGCGTTCTTCTGATCTAGCCGTCGCCGATGGACAGAGTGGCAGTTTTACCGTAAACCGACTGCCGACGCTGGGTGTGCTCTCGGCGCTGATTGAGCCGCCGAGTGCAAGTACGAGCCGACGACACAGTGCGAGTCCTAGCCCCGTTCCACCGAAACGTCGGTGTATCGAGTCGTCACCTTGAGAAAAATCCCGAAAAAGCCTGCTTATTTTCTCGGGAGACAGACCGATTCCGGTATCTTCGACTGTCAGCTGCAGGTGCTTCGTGCCATCTGAGGCATGCTCAATGGCGAGGTACAACGTCACATGACCCGTTGGTGTGAATTTCACAGCATTGCTGATAAGGTTGTTGATGATTTGCCCGATGCGCGCGGGGTCGCTGCGCATGGCAAGGTCACTGTCCACCTCGAATCGGGCATACAACTGTACGCCTTTCGCGTGCGCGACCGGCGCGAACGTGGTGAGTGCCCGGCCGGCTAGCTCGACGATATCGAAGTCGACGCGTTCAAAGACCATTTCGCCTGCTTCGACCTTCGAAAAGTCGAGGATGTCGCTGATGATCGCGAGCAGCCCATTCGAAGAGGACCGAATCGTGGCCAATCGGCTCCTCTGTTCAGCATTGAGTGCCGCAAGGGAAAGAAGCTCAAGATTACCGAGAATCGCGTTAAGAGGCGTCCGGATCTCGTGGCTCATCGCAGCGACGAAAGCCGATTTGGCGGTGTTAGCCGATTCGGCTGCTTGCTTGGCGTTGTGCAGCTCTTTGGCTAGTTGATTCTTCTCGGTCACATCAGTGAATGCAATCACGAGCACATCTTTGCCGCGGTACCGTGAGATTGCCGAATTCACTGCGAGATCGATGTATCTGCCATTGCGAGTCTGGAACGTTTTTTCGTAACGCAGAATCCCGGATTGGGACTGTCGCGAGTGGCGATCGACCAACTCCGCCGACAGGGTCGCGGCATTGACCACAACACGTTTTGCCGTTGCGGCCATCACGGGGCTACGCAAAAGCGGCTCCCCGGTATCGATCGCAATGAGTCCCAGGCCGACTGGCGCCGTCTCGATCAGCACCCGGCTCAATTGCTCGCTTTCAAATACCCGACGGGAGCGCGCCAGGAGTGGCGCGAACACGTGCCGATCAAAAACGATAATGAATATCCATAGCGCGATCAGTACGAAGCCGGTTGTACCTGCGGCGGCACCAATTTGGAGGTGCGTCCCATTCGCGATGTCGCGCCATGAGAATGCATACAACAAGATCCAGCCCGTATCTCCGAGGCGATCGCTAATGGTGAATATGCCATCTTTATAGGCCTCTCGTTGCCCGTCCGCAACTGTTCTGGGGACGAGCGATCGCATCACCTGATCGACCAAACTGTGATCCGGCGCGTGTTGTGCCGAGGATGTAATCAGCTGCCGTTCCTGTGAAATCATCAGGAATGTGCCATCGAAACGATCGACCGTAAGCGGCGCAGTGAGGTCGTCGAGATCGTACTCAGCGACCAGCACGATGAACGGCTTGCCGTCGCTATACGCGGGTGCTGCTAAGCGTACGACCGTACGCCCAGTGAGCGGGTTGATGGCAGGCGGTAGCCAGCGGAGCGGTCGTAGCTGGCCGGGTACTGGTTGTGGCTCTTGTGCCGCTTCATCCAGGCCATCTCTTAACAGATCGATCATCCGTGCATTATTTTCCAAAGCAGGGGGGAGGTCCGGATCATCCGGCAGAGGCGCGGGGAAGAGTCCAGCGACGGCGGAATCGACACTGAAGTAGTAGCCCGTCAACTGGGCGCCGCGTTGTAATGAGGCGATTGCGCTCGAGCGCGCGAGTTGCTGGGCCAGCGCCAGGTACTGCCCAAGTTCACGGTCTGATATGAGCCGAGTAGACACGCCGAACAAGAGGTGAGGGCGCATTGTGGGCACGGGCTGCACCAGGATTTGATATTGGTGGGTGCGGAAATGTGCGATCACGGCGGGGTCGGTGGTCGGACGCTCGTTCCACACCAGTTCCGCACTGATTGCGCCGTTTCGAATCGATGCCTCGCTGGCCCTGATCTCGTTCATGATCAGACTATGGTCCACTTGGTAAGCTTGGCGTTCACTGACAATATGCAAGCGAACGGTGGCGATGATTTCCAGAGCCAGCGCGATTGCCGCGACGATCGATATCGCGATGCCGCCGCCGTACAGGAGCAGTCGTTGATATCGACGCAGCTGGCTGAGATCACTATCGTGGTGAGTCGTCTGGGGCATGCGGGTGCGGACCCTGAGGTAAGATTGAGGTCGGTGGATTTCGTTGATGCCAACGAATTAAGCAGCGACCTGATTTAAATAGAAGCGCTGCGTAAATGCGGAAATCGATTGGAAATTGAGACGCGCCTGCGTACATTGCTGGATATAGAATATCTCGCTGTGTTCTCTGATCGCTTGTCGCGTCTGCTCGCGCGTGGCGAACGTTGATGATAGGCCAGTTCGTTCTTCAGCACTCCCTGTAATGATTCGATTGGTGCATTGTCGTAGCAATTGCCGGGGAATCATCGATGGCTGCATGTCAGACTGGCCGACAAGCGATTGATAGGTCAGCGCGCAATATTGCGACCCGCGATCAGTATGGTGAATCAGTCTCGAAGGCGGTCGTCTGATCGCGACGGCGCGAAACAGAGCCTGCATGACCAGATTTTTCGTCATTAGCTCGCTCATCGTGTAGTCGACGATTTCGCCGCTGTACAGATCCTTCACGCCGGCGAGATACAGCCAGCCCTCGTCCGTCGCGATAAATGTGATGTCGCCACACCAGGCTTGATTGGGCGCCCTCGCCGAGAAATCCTGGTTCAGTAAATTCGGAGCGACGGACAGATCGTGCTTCGACTGGGTCGTTGCCTTGAATCGGCATTTCCGATTGCAGAGCAATCCCAGTCTCTTGCGCAGCCACCTGATCTGGTGCACGCCGATTCGGACGCCACGCTCCTCGAGATGTTGCTGCAGACGCTGCGGCTCGAAACGTTGCCGGGTCCGCCGGTGGGCCACGAGCACCTCCGCTTCCAGGCGGGCCTCCTGCCGCGCTCTTTTGGACGACTTGCGCTTGCGCCACCCATAGTAGCTGCTCATCGACACGCAGGGCAGGCAGCACATCGGCGGCACGCGATAGCCCTGTCGCATTTGTTCAATCACGCCGTACTTGACCAAGACTCCTTCGCAAAGTACGTCGCGAACTTTTTTAGGAGTTCGCGTTCCATATTGACCTGCGCCATCTCCGCCTCCATTTCCGTCAACGGCTTCTGGTGCCGTCCGACATCCTGCAGCTAGCCGACCTTGGCCGCGCGTACTCAGTTTTGACAGTGTCTTGACCGGAATCAACTTCCGCGGGGCGGCCTCTGATATGCCGACGCCTTCAGTCAACGCCAGCTTCACCGACTCGTCATGAAGCTCGTTTGTATAGATCGCTCTTGGAATCAAACTCATCTATGTCTCCATTCATCAGTTTTACGAAACGTTGAATTCCATTTTTTGGCCGACCTCACTAAACGTGCAGTCAGCCCACCCTCACTCATCCTTCGATGCGTCCGCACCTACAATGAGTCCCGCCTCAGAGGCGGAGCGAAATAGATCGATATCACGTTCGATACCCAACTTGCGCATGGCGTTCTTTTTCTGGGAGCTGACGGTTTGCTTGGTACGGCGCAACTGGGCGGAGATGTCATTGATCGTCAGCCCGGATAGATACAAACGGATGACCTCGGCCTCGCGCTTGGTCAACTGCTTTGCTTTCGATTCGGCCCTCGCTCGCTCGAAAGCGTTTCGTGCCTGTTGCATCCACGGCGAGAAATACGTTGCTCCCGCGTGGACCGTGTGAATGGCCGACACCAGGTGTACTGTGTCATCCACTTTACTCAATGCGGACTGGATACCAAGCCGGGAAATTTCGGTGACGATCGTAGCGTTATCGACCGAGGTAAAAACGATGATTTTCAGGTCCGGAAACCACCGACGCACGAACGACAAAAAGGCAATGCCATCACCGTATTCGCCACCCGGCATCGCATAGTCAGTCACAAGAATGTCGCACGGTGTGCTTGACAGCAAAGCCACCACCTCGGTCGAGTCGCTCGCGGTACCGACAACGTCGATTGTGCTGGCGCCATCCAGCACGTATTGAATACCGGTGATCAACGTCGGGTGATCGTCAGCGAGGATGACGCGGATTTTCATAGTAGAGGGGTAGGAAGATTGAGTCGATGGGTCAACCGCCGCCTAAGAAGCCCGAACACAATAAGTTTTGAAGTTGTCGCCAGCAGATGATGCAAGCGACGATTTTCATGAACGTCTTGTATATGGACGTGAGGTGCCCGAATCGGATGCGTAGTCGCCTGAAGTGGTGCAACGATGCGCAGGTGCGCTCGACGATCCACCGGGTTTTTCCGAGGCCACCACCGTGCGGTTCACCTCGACGAGCGATCTGCGTGGCGATGCCCAAGGCGCGCAGTGGCTTACGATATTTGTCGTGATCGTTGCCACGATCGGCCTGTACGATAACCAGCTTGGACTGCGGCCGTCTCCGCTTGCGACGAATGGGCGGGGTGACTTCGATCAGAGGCCACAGCTGGGTGACGTCTTTGCAGTTAGCTCCCGTGACGATCATCGCGAACGGGATGGCCAGCGTTTCAGTAGTGAGGTGGTGCTTTGATCCGGGGCGCGTCCGGTCGGTGGGGCTGGGTCCTGTTTTAGACCTGATCCCACTGCACAAATGGGGGGCGGATCGATGACCACATGCGACCAGTCGATGCGATCGGCCGCTCGCCATTTCGCCAGCAGCACCTCGTGCAGCCGATCCCAGGCGCCTGCCTGTTGCCAGTCGCGTAGCCTGCGCAAGCAACTCGTACCCGAGCCACAGCCCATGTTCCGCGGAAGAATCTCCTTGGGAGTGTCGGATTGCAGCACAAACAGGATGCCGGTCAGCACGGTGCGATCGTCGAGCGGCTTGCGCTCCGGGTATCGCGTCCGGCGTGGCTTCGGTGGTGTTAGCAGCGGTTGGATCAGTGACCACAGTTCGTCATCGAGTATGGGTTTTGCCATGGCTTCCTCGTTTGCGAAACAACGCAGAGGCAAATGGAGCGTGCGGCGGGCTAACAGCCCCAGAAACTCATTTTGGTAGAGCTTTTAAGTCACAAAGTTCCACCTCAGGTCATGTCGACATATATCTGTAGCGAAATCCGGGTTACATCACGATGTTGACGGTTGCACCACGCGACAAACTCGTTGGGCGATACCCCGACCTTGACCACCTTTTCCCCTCGTCGGGTGATGTGCGTGAGAATGCGTTTCGTGCGCCGCTCCCAGGCTTCGTAGGTGGGTGGCAGGCCGTGCTTCAGCAGCGCGCGAAACGCCCAGTAGTCGCTTTTCTCGAGCCACGCAATAGCAATTGGAGTGGCATCCGTGTTGGGTACAGTCACATTCGACTCCTGACGATGCGATTAACAACACTCAGATTCAACCCAGCCGCGTACGATACGCGTCGCGATAGGACGTGACCTTGTACACATACTGTTGGGTTTCAGGATACGGTGGCACGCGGCCGCCATATTTTTTGATCGTGCTGCTGCCTGCGTTGTAGGCAGCAATGACTAGGTCGAGGCGTTCACCGTACTCGATCGTCAACTCACGAAGATAGCGTGCGCCGGCCGTGATGTTCTGTTGTTGATCGAAGAGATCCCACGCACCATAGTGCGCCCCTGTGCGGGGCATGATCTGCATCAATCCCTTTGCGCCGCGATGAGAGACCGCGTGCGGATTGCCTCGCGATTCCACGTGGATGATGGCCATCAACAAGGCGTGGTCAACTTGGTAGCGGTGAGCAATCGGCCCAGTAATTGAAGCCAGTGCGTAGACGCGAGGTTCGATCTGCTTCGCTTTTTGATGGTCACGCTTCCTCGAATGTTCGCGAACAGGGGCGGGCGCGACGGAGATTCCGTGCTGCACACGTGTGAGTCGATGTTCATATGATTGAGGCGACGTAACGGATGCGGTGCCGCGAGCAGCGCTGAAGTCATATGACGTGAATGAAAGGAGGTTATCCGATAGTCGCCATGTGCGAACGGCATCATGTTCACGCGCGAGTCCGTGTGCCGGAACCAAAATATCAATCGATCGATACTCGGCCTGGCTCATCGCCGAGGGGGGCCGTGTAACAGTGGGCTGCGATTCTGCAAGATGGAGGGTCCCGAACATCCACTGCCCCAAAGGATGGGTCGGATGGGGTGAGACCGTAGCGTGTGTACCGCATCCCGCCAATGTAAGCGCGCTACAGAGGACAAAAATCCACCAGATTCGGCGTGTGGACTTGTGGCGCCGATCGGCTTGCTTATGAGAGGTGGATCGACTCCTGCCCGGATGGTGAATATGTGCGTGCTGCATAACTATGACGGATCGAAAATAAATGAAGCCCCACAAATCGATGCGTCACAGTTGGGATGTTGCTCGGTTAGCGCTCGTATTTGTGAACGAATTGAGCGGAGTGCCGCTCGTCGAAATGAATGAGGAGCAGTCTAGCGAGTGGAGTGTCGGGGTGAAATCGGACTGCGGCGAAACATGAACGAGACGGGTCCCAAAACCCAAGTGGTTCATCAATGTTCGGTCACTTCGATGACCGCATCTGAATTGAAGTCGGCGAGGTCGGCGATCTTCGCGGCGCCGCGGGGAATCACCGATTCGAGGGTCAGCGTCGCGAGCAGTGTCCGCCCGCGCGCGTCGATGCCCTGCGTGGCGGCGGATGCCCGACTGAGAAGGCGATGGCGCCAGTGGAGTGGGCGCTGAAGTCCCCATATTTTACTGCAACATGACTTTTCGCCCATCGAGCGTTGCGTCGCGGAGTGTCAGCCGTGTGGCGCCTAGCGTCCCGAACGCGAGGTCGCCGTTCTTATTCACCCGTCCCCGCAGCGAAAGCGACAGCGTGGTGGGTGCCGGGCAGGTGATGGCGAGCGGGAGTGTGCGCTTGCCGAACGTCAGCACTTGTTTGCCGACTGGCCGCAGCTCACCAGCGGAATGTGTAGTGGTCAACTAATCCCGGACACTGCGTTAAGTTTTTCTTCCGCAACAGCCGGCGCCAGTCCGTCGTTGAACTGATGCGGGCGTATCCAGTTGTACCGGTGCATCAGGTAGTGGCTGATATCCCAGTGTGCTTCCTGCGCCGACGTGTACCCCACTGACGGCAGCCATTCCGTCTTGAAGCTGCGGAACAGCCTTTCCATCGGGGAGTTGTCCCAGCAATTTCCGCGACGGCTCATGCTCTGCTGAATCCGATAGCGCCACAGGCGCTGACGGAATTTCCGACTTGCGTACTGGGTGGATTCAACCGGTCGTCGCAACACCTTAATCCAGGAGGTGTTTCATGGGTCGTCCATCGAAGTGGATACAACAGTTGACGAGGCGAGGAGCGATGCGCTCGCCGGTGCACCATCGCTTCGGCACGAGGTTGAGCGCCAGTTTTGGGAGCAGGTTGCGACCGGAATCACAAGCGAGAAGGCTGCTGCGGCAGTTGGCGTGTCCCAGGCGGCAGGGACACGCTGGTTTCGCGAGCGTGGCGGTATGCCGTTGTTCATGGCAAGTCCAATATCCGGCAGGTACTTATCGTTTGCTGAGCGTGAAGCGATAGGATTACTCTCAGCCGAAGGCGCCGGCGTACGTGAGATCGCTCGCCGTATTGGCCGCAGCGCGTCAACGGTCTCGCGAGAGCTCAAGCGTAATGCTGCAACTCGTAGTGGCCGCCTCGATTATCGTGCATCAGTTGCGCAGTGGAAGGCGGAATTGTTTGCCAGGCGACCGAAACCAGCAAAGCTTGCGACAAACCCGAGGCTGCACCGCTATGTGCAAGAGCGCCTGGAAGGCCAGGTTCACGACGCTAAAGGACGTAAGGTCGCAGGGCCTAGTCAAGCGGCGTTCATCGGGCGGAATAAACCAGAACGCAGTGATCGCAAATGGGTCAATGGCTGGTCGCCGGAACAGATTGCCAATCGATTAAAAGTCGACTTTCCAGATGACGAAACCATGCGCATCTCTCACGAAGCCATCTATCAGGCGCTTTACATTCAAGGGCGTGGTGCGCTCAAGCGCGAACTGGTGACCTATCTGCGCACCGGACGAGCACTGAGAGTGCCAAGGGCCAGGGCGCAAGCCAAGGCGTGGGCGCATGTCAGCGAAGACGTGATGATCTCCGAACGTCCAGCGGAAGCTCAAGACCGTGCTGTACCGGGACATTGGGAAGGTGATCTGATCATCGGCTTGAACCGGTCTGCGATCGGAAGGACCTATCCGTCATTTCGTGGGCGAGGCATATCATGAGGTGTAAAAGCCATGGATATGTCGATGAAGAAGAAAAGGCAAACCGTAGCGCGTCAGGCAGCGGCCCGAGGGCCGCTGCCTGAGCTGCCCAAGGAGCTGCTGGACCAACTGGTCAAGGGGCCGATGACGCCCACCGAGGTCCAGGATCTGATGCTGGCGTTCAACAAAGCGATCATCGAACGCGCAATGGGCGCCGAGATGAATCTCCATCTGGGCTACCCGTCGGGCCAGTCCAAGCCGGCCGGGCAAGCCAACGAGCGCAACGGCGCAAGCGGCAAGACGGTCATCACCGATCGCGGCCCGGTGCGCGTCGACGTCCCCCGCGATCGCGACGGCAGCTTCGAGCCGATCCTGATTCCAAAGCATGAGCGCCGCTTCACCGGCTTCGACGAACGCATCATCGCGATGTACGCCCGCGGCATGAGCGTGCGCGAGATTCAGGCCTTTCTGGCTGAGAGCTACGGCACCGAGGTATCTCCCGACTTCATCAGCTCGGTCACCGACGAGGTAATGGCCGAGGCACTGAGCTGGCAGAGTCGCCCACTTGCGGCGATGTATCCGGTCGTGTTCTTCGATGCGCTGCGGGTCAAGATCCGCGACGACGGCGTGGTCAGCAACAAGGCCGTCTTGACCTGCCCCCGGTTTTAGTCCGAACTGCAGTTAGAGTCCGAGGTTAAAATGACCCTGAACCAGAATTAGTCCCGGTCGGAAGTGGAGATTTCCGGCTTGGTTGAGTTGTCAGGCGAGGCGGATTCCCTTGCCTGACGGGCGAATTCTGCGGGTGTCATCCACTGCAATGCGGAGTGGGGACGAACCTCGTTATAGTACGTGCGCCAGTCGTCGATTTTGCTCTGCGCGTCGGCCAATGACAAGAACCAATGTGCGTTCAGACACTCCTGCCGGAAGCGCCCGTTGAAGCTTTCGACCTTGGCGTTGTCAGTGGGCGTGCCCGGCCGGCTGAAATCCAGTTCAACGCCATGTTCATAGGCCCAGCGATCCATTGCCTTCGAAATGAACTCGCTGCCATTGTCGACCTTGATCGTGGCGGGGTGCCCGCGCAGGGCAGTAATACGCGTCAGCGCTTCGACTACATGCTCCCCCTTCAGACTTTGCCCGACCTCGATGGCCAGGCATTCCCGGGTGTAGTTGTCGACGACGGTCAGTGTCCGTAGACGTCTCCCGTCGAACAGTGCATCCGCAACTAATGGTATGGTCCACCCGCTTCTTCTATCGTAGTGGCGCTACCACCCATGGAGGCTGCCATGAACTCGGTCACGTTAGGAATCGATCTC
>NZ_JBEPLH010000044.1:0-29850 GCF_040545135.1 Burkholderia sp. 572
ACGCCGATGATAGTGCGGATTCCCGTGTGAAAGTAGGTAATCGTCAGGCTCCCTAAGCCAAGAACCCCTGCCCAAAAGGCGGGGGTTTTTGCATTGGCGCAGCGGAAATGTACGCGGAGTATTCGGCGTGGCTGCATGTCGTGCTGCGCGCACTGACGCTTGGGATGACGTTGGATGCGGAGAGGACGGAACGCAACTTTTCATCTGTTGTGACGATTGTTGACGTTACTTGCAGCGCCGCCGCGGACCATTTGCGTCGAGGCGTGCGTCGAAGTGCTTCGCGCCGAGCCATCACCAGACAGTAGAGCGGCGCAAAGGGGCCAGCGCTGCGTATTCCAGATCTTTCTCTTCTTGCGCAGCTGCACCATAGGGCTGCTCTCGCCAGTTCAGCGCGCTGTAGTCGGGCGTGATGATGACCCTTCGGGAATCAAAGTTGAACCGAAGATAGATGCGATCACCCGGCTTGAATCCGAACATCTCGAAATGCGCGTCGATAGCGCGCATCCATGGCATGTACGGTTGGCCGTCTTGGGGAAGGTCAGGCTTGTTGCCGAGGGGTAGCTCAACCGTTGGATACTGTTTGAGCTTCTTGGGACGTGACTTACTATAGGCATTAGCCATCTTCCGACTCCTGCGTTGAGTTGGTTGTGGTCAGCGGGTCGTATGGGTGGCAGCCCATGCGGCCCGCGCTTCTACTGCTTTGCTCTCTTCAGTCTTTCATTGGATTCGTGTTTCCGAGAGAAACGATCTTTCCAACTGCTGGCGCGACGGGCCCGTCGACAGACATTCGATGCTTGAGAAGCAGGGCCTCAAGTACCGATTTGGCGACGAGCTTGTCGTCGGGGCTGAGCGCACGCAGGCCCTCAAAAATCCGGCGAAAGTCCTCGTCCAATCGAAACTCGCTCGAATCAAACAACAACGAATCGGTGCTTACACACAGAGCAATTGCGACGCGTTTCATCACGTCGAGATTCGGACGAGTCAGCCCGGCTTCATATCGATTGATCTGCACCATGTGAACCTTTGCACGATCGGCGAGTTGCTGTTGGGTGAACCCTCTCTGCTTGCGGAAGGTTGCGAGTCGATCCGAAAAAGCCATAGATGTAGTGGAGCAGATGAAGAGGTGCAGGGTGGATACGTCATTCAGTGCGTATGGCCAGTTTAGTGCCTGCCGCGTCTCATAAATCACCGTGACGTGCGGATTAGCCGATTGGTAGATGTGACGAGTTGATTTGCGCCGGCTGTAGATAGGGTTTCGTACCTGTCCAATAGTTTTGTGATGACCTGCATGATATGACTTCGCATACCTAATAAAATAAGGCGAAGAAGAATGAAGCGGTTCTATCTCAAGAAAGGAGACCAGTCGTCGAGCGGTGGTGTTGTTTTGGAAGGCATGGACCTCTTCCTGCATCACGGCACGCCAGTGACATTTCTGGGGGCCGGTGTTTCCTGTCCGGCGTGTAACTCGATAGGCGCCATCGTTGCTGACGGGCCGAGGTGGCCCCATTTGATAATGAACAAGCAGGCCGCGTTGGATGGCGATCGGTGTGCTTGTCGTTGTCATCCCAGTCCCGTGATGCTGGCTTCGCAAGATACGGCCTTTCAGGAGTTCACAGCAAGAGAGCTTGCCCAGATGGGTTTGTCTCCTGCAGGAAATCCGCTCCCATCGTGTCGTCGCGAATCGTACGACGAGCAGGTGCGAGTTGTGGATAGTGCTGGAAATCCAATTTCCGGCGTGCCGTATCACATTCGTTCATCAACCGGTGCCACATACAAAGGGCTAACCGATAGCCAGGGTTACTGTCCTCGCGTCTATACGGACAACCCTCAGCAGCTCGACATCGCGGTAGGCATTCAAGCTTTGGAAAGGTGGGAGCAATGAGCGATTACATTTATCGGGCGCCGACAAACGACAGATCGGGATCGCAATACGACGTCCTCGGGCATTTGATGCCCGCGCGCGTGTTCGTGCTGGTGGTGGTAGATGAGCCGGGCAAAGACGGATTTCTCGTTCGGCGCTGCTACACGACCATTCACGATCCATACTTGCAGGCACTTCGCCTGGGGCCGCTCGAGGCCATGCGGGAAGTGCACCCGGAAAAATACGGGTTGTGGCCCAAGGGGCCGGGTTCAAGCGCGAGTATCGCCGAGCACGTGATGGGCTACGACAAGCTAACGAGCTACATCTCCACTAGCAGCGATTTTCCAGGAGGAGCTGATCGCTTCAAGGGCAAGGTACTTTACGTCGACATCGCGCAAGCCAAGCGAGCGGGCGCGAAGCTTGTAACGACGCAGGAGATCCGGCTGGAGTTGGATAGATACGCGGCGGAGTACCCTCACCTGAAAAACAGGATTGCCCGTATCAAGAGCTATGCGGAAGGGCTCGACAAGGAGGTGCTCGTCAAACCGAATCCAATGGTTCCTCCGTCCGGGATTTACACCACGCGCGGGCTGGCTGTCACACTTGGTCTGGTCAAATTCGCGCGCGTGGTTCAAGTCATCGGAATTGGATTCACCGCTTACGATCTTGTCGTTGCCACAAACGAGTCGTTCGAGGCAAAGTCCGTGAAGCCGATTGAGAAAGAGGTGATTCGTCAGATGGGCGGTTGGGGTGGCGCCATTGCTGGCTGGAAGATGGGCGCAGCTGCCGGAGCGCTGGTCGGCATTGAGACGGGACCCGGCGCCGTGATCACGGGACTCGTTGGTGGCCTGGTCTTCGGGTCCATCGGGTACTTCGGAGGCGGGCTTGCTGCTGACGAGATCGTCGGGAAATGACGGGAGTTGATGTGTCGATCTTGAAGAGAATGTTTGGCGACTTCATGGATGGGCGCCAGGGCAGGCGTGCGTCGCGAGAGCTGTTCGAGCAGCAACAGATGGCGATTGAAGAGCTTTTCGAGGCGGATCTGACGTACTTGCGCGAGACGTTTGCTGCAACGCCGGAGACACTTCAATCGGAGTCGTTTCCGAACTATCCCGGGGCGGTATGGATGGGGAACCTTGGCGTCAAAGCGTTCTGCGTGATGCAGGATGTCGAAGTTCAACAGTTCCCGGTCTACGTCAATCTTGTGGTCGCGGGCAGGGAGCGAGTGGGGCCACGCCAGTTCGTGCGAGACGGGTCGATTCACGCATTCTTTTCCGGTGTCGATCGCTACTCCGGGAAGCAGGTCAATTTGCTGACGAATGATGTCGAGCTTGTCCGCTCAGTTTCGGCAACTGGATTCAATCCGCCACCGCCATGGCTTGCATGGTACGAACTCGGGTCGTTGATATGCAACCTGCAGGGCGATGCGCAGTATTGGTATGAGAATGTGTGGGATCGGTATTGGGAGAGTCTGAGTTTGGCCGAACAGGAGGCTTTTATCGATAGGCGGCGATCATCAGCTCGCGCTTATCTGAGCGAAGAGGAATGGGCAGAATGGCTCGATTCGATTCGAACGAGGGACGCTCGTTATCGAGAGCGGTTGAGGGATGAGTAGCTGAAGGCTGGTGCTGACGAGGCCGGCTGCTAGTGCGTGCGGCCGCACCTATCCGTCATTTTGTGGGTGGGGCATATCATGAGAGGTAAAAGTCATGGATATGCCGATGAAGAAGAAGCGAAGAACGGTAACATCCTAGGCAGCGGCCCTCGGGCCGCTGCCTGAACTGCCCAAGGAACTGCTGGACCAGTTGGTCAGGGGGCCGATGACGCCGGCCGAGGTACAGGACCTGATCCGCTTGCAGCCTTGGTGGCCGCGCCAGAAACAGCCGTTTACGAAGATCGTCCAGCCTTCACATCGATTGACCAAGTCTGAACTGCTAGGCAACCCTGCACAATTGCAACGATATCGTAGACTTCAGGACCAAAGCAGCTTGCGGAGTTTGACTTCAGGCTTGGTATGGCGACGACGTACCTTTTCATCCGCTCCGACATGATTTGATCGGTTGGTACTTGCATACGCGCCATGCGATTTCCATTAGGCCATTTCTACGCTTTCCACCGCCGGTTTCTTGGGCGCCTTCAGCGTAGCTATGATCGTGAAAGCCTCCATCTTCTTGAGGTGGGCAGCAATTGCCTCCTTAAATCCGGGCTTGAATCGAAGCGTGCTTTCGCAGATGCGTTTGTAGAAACCGGCAGTGGCTCGAAGCGAGAGGGGGGCGCCAGAGTGATTGAGAAAGCGCGCCAATGGTTGGCGGTCCTCGTTCACAGGCCAAGTCCCGATCGGAACTTCATATCGTACCTTTCCATCGAACCAAGCGGCGGCAGGCCAAGACTTGCCCTCCACCAACGGTGTTCCCGGCTCCCCTTCGTAAGGGCGCTGAGTCGCAAGCTGTTCGCCCAGCCACGTCGACACGGCGACGTTCACGGCGTTACCTATGAGCATCCACCGGCGACGCTTGTTGAACACGTGTCCGTTTTCATCGACGACACCCTCAAAATCGGTCCAACCGTCAGGGAAGCCTTGGAGTCGTTCGGCGTCGTTGGCGGACGGAGTGATGACTGACAAGTCAGGCAGCAGAATCGCCGGTGGAGAGGGTATGCCCATCGCAGAGCCCCCCTTCATTGTTGGAATGCAGTCTTCACCCCATCCGAGCCCCCTGGTGCCTTCGGTCCAGTAGAAACCGTGTGCGGATTCCGTCAGACTCTTTTCACCCTCAACTGGGGCGTGGTTCCCATGGAAGAGTACTCGGCGCGGATCGCCCTCCAACGTTGCGAACACGAAGATACGGTTTCGGCGCTGCGGAAGACCAAACGCAAGCGCGTCGATCGTCCGGTATGCCCATCGATAACCAAGGCCCTCCAGAGCGGAGAGAACCTCCGCCATGTACTCACCTTTGTGCAGGTGCCGCCAGTTGGGGACGTTTTCGATTAAGACGTTTGCGAAGGGGCGGCGACGAAGCAGTTCAATCGTCTCGCGAATCAAGCTCGACCGTCCGCCAGCGAATCCCCGAGTCCGTCCGGCCTGTGAGAGGTCGGTACAAGGGAAGCCCGCAGTCAAGAGGTTCGACGCGGGAGAGATCTTGGCCAGTACCTCGTCCGTTTGCTTGATGTCTGAAACGATTGGCACGCCTGCAAACTGGTGCTGGAGCACCGTCGTTGCTTCGGGGTCGCACTCGCAGAAAAGCGAGGTCCGGTGCCCGCTCCGGTGGAGTCCGAGTTCCAAGCCACCAATACCCCCAAAAATGGCAGTGATTTCTAGCGATTTGGGCATGCATACTCCAGCGGGTTCAAGCAAACGTTGAATCGTAGCATGGACGTCAAGAAAACTCGAGCCCACCCAATGGCCATCAAGGTCTCTCAAAAAAGGGCCAGTTTTCGTGCCGAGCGACACTTCGGCGAACCGCCCTGCTTCTTTGCAGGTACGAGGGGTCTCAGTTGGGGTGTCGGATATCACTAGAACAATCGACGACAACCTTGAGCGGTTTAGTGGAGTTTTTTGTAGTCCGCCGCTCGTCGGCTAGGGCATGGTCTGCCAACTTCCGTGACATCGCCCAATCTACCGATACATTTTGAGTGATCAAATGATGTGTGTTTGGTGACGTATAGGTATGGTGAGCGGCAGAAGATTCGAATGAAAGGAGGTCCTTCAAGCTAAGTGAGCTACACTTACGCCTTCATAGTTACGTGGTTTGCATATAACAATGTACTGTCCTGATATCTTGGCAAGAACTCTTTCCATTCCCACGTTTGGCTCAGGAAAAGGTTTCGCCTACGGGAACAGTTGGCAATACCATTCGCGGTCGGACAGGCACTCCAAAGTGGCCTGCTGGGGTGCTATGCTCGACTTGTTGCTGGCGTGTCCGTTGCTCCGCAAGCACGTTCGCGAGGGCAAGGTTGGGTTGGGTATCAATCATGAGATGAGCGACTATCGAAACCATAAGAAGAAGAATTTGGACCTCGTGCTCTGTCGATACACGACCCAAGGATCGGCGGGGAGCTCCAAGAGCGGCAAAAAAGCTGCCGTAAATTTCGCCGAACTTGTTGGTAGCTATGACATCAGGTTGGCCCCTGCAGAGAGGGATGCATTGGCGGAGCTTCCGACGCTGCCGATCGCCAATGTCTCATCTGTTCTTCTCGCAATCGAGGCAAAAGCAGCAATGACTGCCTTTTCGAAGGCGAGACCCCGGCTCAAGGACGAACTGACTTCCAGCTTTCAGACGATACACGGCGACAGCGCACATGCCATTGCTGCTGGGTTGGTAATGATCAACACCTCGGACGAGTTCATTTCGCCGGATATTAACAAGTTTGATCTTTCAGCAAGAACTCCCGAAATCTCGCATCATGTTCAGCCGAAGAATGCCCTGCTGGTATTGGAGGGGTTGAGGGAGTTGCAGCGGCGATCCACCACAAACGATACGGGCTTCGATGGCATTGGTGCTATTTTGATTGATTGCCGCAACGATGGCCGAACTCCGGTTTCTGTATCGCCCACGAGCAACACCATACTGCCTGACACGGACGACTATCATTACACCCGCTTCATCGGGCGCTTAGCGACGCTCTACTCGATGAGGTTCAATGGCCTGTGATGGCCTTCTGAGGGTAAATTTCGCCGGCCTCCGCCATTCCAGATATGTGAGCGGTGCCGTTCAAAGCAAGAGTCGGGCAGCGCATCTCGGGCTTTACTGAGGCATTTACGAGTGTCATATTCGCTTAGCCGGGTGCACACGCCCGGTGACCCGCTCCCCTTGTTTAGTACGGGATCTGCACCTGTACAGTTCGCCCGGGCGAGTGATGTGAAGCAGCAATTTTTAACCTTGGACTCTAATAACAGTCCAGATTAAATTTATCAACCACGCTGCACATATTGCCGTGAGAAGTCGCCCTATTCCACCGTACGCCCTATTTGAACTAGAAGGTTTCTTGCGAGCTCTGCCGGACTCTTTCGAAAAGAGCCGCGGCCAAAACCGTCGTGGCCTAGTTCGCGCATTGCTACGTCAGCGAGAAGCATGCACCAGCGCCGAATCTCGGCTGCCAACTCGACGAGGTCTTTTCGTTGCAGGCAGCAGTCGGTTAGCTGGCCATGGAAGATTTTGTTTCGTACAGCGATCGCGTCCAAAATCACTGGTCTTAGCATTGCGTATTGGCATCCCATCATCTGTTCAATGGGCTTCGGGTAGAGCGTGTTGATCCGCCCACGGTCGACCAGAGGCGGCCGAAGTTTCGCGATGGGCATTTGACCGAGACCGGTCATGAGCGGATTTTCAACCATTACAATTCACTACACCTCTTTGCCTCTCGGGTGCGTGCCGTCTGTTTAAGCGGACAGCTATGTAAAAAAGTGTTACTTTTAGTGTACGGGGCTCGGTTGTGCTTGTTGCAACAGGTGCTGACGACGCCTTGGGTGTCCCGATGCCGGGCACTGCTGCGCTTCTGAGCCTTCGCTCGTGCCTGCAGGTCTGCCTTCGGCCTACTGCTTGGCCAAATGAACTCGCACAACAAAGAAAATCTGGAAGAAGATTTCGACATCGTCGAACCTGCGGCTTCGAATCTCGTCGAGGCGCTCCGTGACATCGGCTATTCGCTCAAGTCGGCTGCTGCTGACATTATCGACAACTCCATATCCGCTTCGGCCCGCCACATCAACATCCGGTTCGGGTGGGGCGATAACCATCAACCGTGGATTGCCATCATCGATGATGGCAAGGGCATGAGTGAAACCGAACTGGTCGAAGCCATGCGCCCTGGCGGAAAGGATCCACTCGGCAAGCGGAGGGCCGACGACCTCGGGCGATTCGGCCTCGGCCTGAAGACCGCTTCCTTTTCGCAGTGCCGGGAGCTGACCGTCATTAGCCGCCAAGACGGTCCTCTTGCGTGCCGGCAGTGGAATCTGGATTTGGTCAGGAAGTGCAACCACTGGGTATTGCGCCGTCCGGGGGCATCAGAGATTGCGGGGTTTCCGGTCGATATCGCCGAACTCGGCTCCTCGGGTACGATCGTGCTCTGGCGTCAGCTCGACCGTCTGGATTTGGGTACGGACCCAAAGCATCACCACCAAGTGATGAACGAGCGCATCGCGACCATCTGCGACCACGTGGCCCTCGTTTTCCACCGGTTCATTACCGGCGAGCCGGGCAAGCCGAAGATCGCCTTCCGTGTTAACGGCTCGGCCATTGAAGGCTACGATCCGTTCAATTCCCGGCACCCGGCCACCATGCATCTCGGAGAAGAGGTGCTGGAAATCGAAGGCAAGACTGTGACGCTGTGTCCGTACATCCTGCCGCACCACAGCAAGGTCAGTGCATCCGAATACAAGGCGCTGGGCGGCAAGGAAGGTTATCTCCGCGGCCAAGGCTTCTACATCTACCGCAACCGCCGTCTCATCATCCACGGCACCTGGTTCCGCATGGCACGGCAGGACGAGATTACGAAACTGGCACGGGTCCAGGTCGACATTCCGAATACGCTGGACCATCTCTGGACGATAGACGTTCGCAAGTCACGGGCCCAGCCGCCCGAAGCGGTCCGTCGGCGCCTGCGTGGCATTCTGGACCGCATCCGGGACAGCGCGAAGCGGCCCTACACGCACCGGGGTACGGCAGCGCTCAATTCAGCCAGACAGTCCGTCTGGCTCCGGAGGCACCACAACGAGCGTATCTCCTATGCGCCGAACCTTGAG
This sequence comes from Burkholderia sp. 572, assembly GCF_040545135.1. Taxonomy (NCBI): domain Bacteria; kingdom Pseudomonadati; phylum Pseudomonadota; class Betaproteobacteria; order Burkholderiales; family Burkholderiaceae; genus Burkholderia; species Burkholderia sp. 572. Next base: position 8,601 of record NZ_JBEPLH010000044.1, read on the forward strand.
CACCCACTGGTCGACGAGTTCCGCTCGGATCTGCCAACGACGATGCGACCTCGCTTTGACGGGATCATGGCAGTCATCGGCGCAACCCTGCCCTTCGCAACCCTGTTTAACGACATGGCTTCTCGCCCCAATGAGACCGATACGTCAAGCGAGACCACGGAGGCGCTAGAGGCCCTTGCAGAGCTGCTGTACGGCGAAGGCGGGACCGCTCCGGCAGAGATCGAAAGGGTCATGAAGATTACCGAGCCTTTCTGCTCGGCGCCCGAATTCGTTGCCCAGTACATTAAACGTCTTCACGCAAAGGAGAGCTGAGAGTGAGTCCACAGGAGTTCGAGAACCAGGTTAGAAGCAACCTGAACAATCGCACGTCGGTGACACCGGACCTGATTCGCAGCGTGGTCCGGCTCACCCTGCAGATTCAGGGGGACGACGCTCCCCAGTTCGAAAGCGAGGGCTTGTTCGTCGAGCAGATAGCGCGTTCCATCGAGGAAAAGCTCGACCTGTCGATGCCGGATGCTTCCGTGGTGAAGCTGCCATTCAAGGAGTGGCTTCCAGAGCGTCGCGCCGACACTGACCTGTTCTACTGGAACCGCTATCGTGACTGGCTTCTGCAGTCCGGATTTGCCAAGGAGGTGGTCGGCACCATCGGCCGCGATACCGACAAGATCGTAGGTCTGCTCGAAAATCCCGAGAAGAGCGGGCCTTGGAAGAGGCGCGGCCTCGTCGTAGGCCATGTACAGTCCGGGAAGACTGCCAACTACAACGGCGTCGTTTGCAAGAGTGCAGATTACGGCTACAAGGTCATCATTCTTCTCGCCGGCGTGCACAATAACCTGCGTAGCCAGACCCAGCAGCGGGTGGAGGAAGCCTTCATTGGCGTCGACACCGACAAGAAAGACCGAAATCTGCCGCTCAAGGACATCAAGACTGGTGTTGGCCGCATTTCCGATGTCACCCGCCTGCCGTTCAGTCTGACGTCGCGCGAACACGACTTCCGGAAGGATTCTGCAAAGGCCGCCACGTTTTCACTCAAGGCGATCAGCGAGCCGGTTGTATTCGTCGTCAAGAAGCAGGCCACCGTCCTGCAGAATCTTCACGAGTGGTTTCTTAGCCTGAATGACATCAAGGGCGGGAAGATTCAGGACATTCCGATGCTGCTCATCGACGACGAGGCCGACAACGCGTCGGTGAACGTGGCCAAGGGCGAGGGCGATCCGACGAAGATTAATGGGTTGATTCGGAAGCTGCTCGCGCTGTTCGAGCAGAACAGTTATGTCGGCTATACGGCGACGCCGTTCGCCAACATCTTCATCGACCCTGATTCCAGTCATGCGATGCTGGAAGATGACCTCTTTCCCAAGGACTTCATCGTCAACCTGGATGCGCCGGACAACTACGTCAGTGCTGCCCGCATCTTTGGTGAGAACGGCGACCTCGCACATCTGGTCGAGTCGGTCTCCGACCATGTCGCGTGCTTTCCGGAGCGGCACAAGATTGAACAAAAGGTCGAGACACTCCCTTCCAGTTTGCTTGAAGCGGTGCGCCGCTTCGTGCTGGGCCGTGCAGTACGCATTCTTCGCGGGCGAGGACAGGACCATTCGTCGATGCTGGTGAATGTCTCGAGGTTCAATTCGGTGCAGCGACAGGTCACAGCGCTGCTCACGAATTATCTCGAAGAAGTGCTGAATGCGGTCAAGCTCCATGCGTCGCTGCCCGACGAGATGGCCCTGCGCGACCCCACCATGCACGCATTAAAGGAAACATGGGACCGGTACCCATCGTCCCAAGGCGAGACTTGGGAAAAAGTCAAGCACGTGCTCGCAAACGGCGCTGGCGCGGTTGTGGTTAGGACGATCAACAACTCATCTCCCGATCGTCTCGATTACCGAAACTACCGTGAAAATGGCCTGCATGTGGTTGCAGTTGGTGGCCTTAGCCTCTCCCGTGGCTTCACCCTCGAAGGATTGACCACGAGCTATTTCATCCGCAACTCCATCATGTACGACACGCTGCTGCAGATGGGCCGTTGGTTCGGCTACCGGGACGGCTACCTCGACCTATGCAGCATCTACATGACCGACGAAGCGGTCGGCTGGTATTCGCACATCTCGATGGCAATCGACGAGCTCAGGGCCGAGTTCAGATTGATGGAACAGCAGGGACGCAAGCCGGAAGAATTCGGTTTGAAAGTCAGAACCCATCCAGATTCCCTCATCGTCACGGCGCGCAACAAGATGCGAACCGGGCGCAAAGTCGTCCATTCCGTTTCGCTGGCCGGGCGACTGGTCGAAACGGTCTTCCTGAAGTCGGCGCCGTCAGCGATTGATGGCAACTTCAGAAAGTTGGGGGCATTTGTCGAAGCGCTGGAGGCCGAGAAGGCGGCGCAATACGACGTTAAATCGGACCTTGGGTACCTATGGTCTCAGATCAAGGCAGATGATGTTTGCCAGTTCCTGCAGTCCTTCGAAAACCATGACGATGCAAGCGCCATCACCCAGTCCCGTCCCATTATCGAGTTCATCAAGGCTGACCCGGAAAATCTCGGTGAGTGGGACGTCTGCCTGTACACGCTGAGGAAAGGCGAGAAGGAGCCGGTGGGTCCCTTACACGTCGTGCCGCAGGAACGTGCATGTGCGGTCAAGGGCGGCTGCTACCAGATTGGCGGCGCCAAGATGAGAGTCGCTTCCCGTGGCGCAGAACGAGTCGGACTGACGCCGGACCAGATCGATGCAGTCGCGGAAAAAGCCGGAAACGCAAATGTGCCGGACGCTGCCTATCGGAGCCGACGGACAAGGCCGCTCCTTATGCTGCATGTCCTCAATCTGTTCCGCCAAGGCGACGAGAATAAGGCTTCCTTGGCGAAATTGGTTTGTGCTTGGGGCATCAGCTTCCCGGGAAGCAAGGAAAAGGGGCGCGGAGCGGAAGTGGAATACATGGTGAATACCGTCTGGTGGCAAGAGCAGTATCAGGAACAGATTGAAGACGAGGACGACGAGGTCGCTGATGCTGTCGGCAACTAACCCGTGGTCCGGTATCGAAGCGGCGCCCAAGCTCGGGGAGCTCCGTGCACGCCGTGCCGATGCCACGCATCCGTACGACTTCTTCTGGGCGCTTGATGCAAAGGGACGCAAGTTGTTTTTGTACCGCGGGGCAGAACTGGATACCGATTGCCCGACACCCAATCTGAAGGGCGTTGCGGTGGAGCAGACTTCCGACCGGCTGATATTGCGGCTGATGGACGCTAGCACGGAAGATATCTTCACTGCGCTCTGTCACAGTTTGCTTGAGCGTACAAGACGCGTTCCGTCGGCCACACTGGTACAGGGTGCCGTGCTGTCCCACGTGGATAAGTGGCAACGTTTCTTCGGCAAGTCGAATGCCGGACTTCTTGGCGACCAAGAGCTGCGCGGACTCTTCGGCGAACTCTCCTTTCTCCAGTCGGAGCTCATTGCGCGGTTCGGGCACTCGGCAGTGCTGTTCTGGAACGGGCCGTCCGGAGCTCCTCAGGACTTCACTGTAGGTACGGCCGCGTTCGAAGTGAAGACAAGGCTGGTAGGCGGACCGGCTGCAGTCACTGTATCGTCGGCACCGCAGCTGTGGCCATTGGGGGGGGCGTTGCATCTCGTGTGCTATGGGATAGGCGACGCTGCCGCCCAAGGAGATGCTGCACGATCGCCAGCGGCCCTCGTCGATGACATTCGGGCTTGCCTAACCAACGCTGAAGCACGCGACGCATTTGAGGACCGCCTGCTTCAGGCGGGTTACGTGGACCGCCCCGAATATGCAAATCGATTCTTTGCCATTTCTCCGGCGAGGTTCTTTGAAGTGAGGGAGGGATTCCCTCGTATAGTTGCCGAGCAGGTTCCGGTTGGGGTGCGAAGCGTGCAGTATGTCCTCGAGCTGCAAGCCTGTCTGCCATTTGAGAGCGAGCCTGATTGGATAACCATGGGAGCAAGCAGTGGATCTTGACGCGTTTCGCGAAGAACTGGCCCAAGACGTCCTCGTCCGCGCCGATACGTCCGAAAATTTCACCGACGACGCGTTTGCCGAGGTCGTAGCCGAGTACCTTGCGGAGGCCGGTTCCATCGAGGACTTCATGCCATGCAAGTACATCCATCGCGGCGTGCGCGTTGACGGGTACTCACTCAACTGGGAAGACGGTCTGCTTGAGCTCTACGTTGTCGACTGCCGACCCGGCAACAAAGTCGAGCGGATGACGAAAGCGGAAATGACCCAAGGCTTCAAACGCGCCGAGACGTTCTTCGAAAAGGCTTGCACGGCGTCATTCGTCGAACAGATGGAAGCCGCGCACCCGGCGTACGGTCTTGCCAGGACAATACTTGAGCAGGGTGACCAGATTCAGCGCGTCAGGTTCTATCTCCTGACAAATGCGCAACTGACTGGAAGTGTGAAGGAGCTTCCTTCCCGCCAGGAGAGTAGCCGGGAATGGTCGTACCGCATTTGGGACTTGGAACGGCTCGCACGCACAATTGGCACTGGGAAGCCGGAAGAAATCGTCGTCGATTTCGAAGAGCGTTTTGGACAGGCGCTGGTCTGCCTTCCTGCCGACGACGGCAACGGCGAAGTGCGGTGCTTCCTTGCGGTGATTCCGGCAGATTGGCTGGCACGCATCTACGACGACTACGGAAGTCGACTGCTTGAGCAGAACGTGCGAACCTTTCTGCAAGCACGCGGCAAGGTCAATAAGGGAATTCGAAAGACCATACTCGACGAGCCGACACGCTTTTTTCCCTACAATAACGGCATCTCGGCTACTGCGGAAGAAGTGTCTGAGGAGCGGCATGGCGGCGTGACCTATCTGCAAAAGGTGAAAAACCTACAGATCGTCAACGGTGGGCAGACCACCGCCTCAATCTTCAATGCATTCAAGAAGGACAAGGGAGCACCGATCGAGCAGGTCAGCGTGCAGATGAAGCTGTCCGTTGTACCCCCCGATATCGCATCGGAGCTGGTGCCCAAGATTTCCCGGTTCGCCAACAGCCAGAACCGGATAAGCGACTCGGACTTTTTCTCCAATCACCCTTTCCATGTCGTCATCGAGAACCTTTCCCGTCGCCTTTCTGCGCCGGCGAAGGACGGTTCCCAGATACTCACCCACTGGTTCTACGAGCGCGCGAAAGGCCAATATGTCAATGCCGTCTCATACTTATCGGAGGCGAAGAAGCGCGAATTCCTGACTAGGAACCCCAAGAGCCAGGTCATCGACAAGACCGACCTTGCAAAGTGCGTGCAGACATTCCGCTGTCTGCCGCACGACGTCAGCTTGGGCGGGCAAAAGAACTTCGCCAAGTTCGCCGAGTACATTGGAGCGGCTTGGGAACATAGCCAGCATGACTTCAACGAACTCTGGTTCAAGCGTGCTGTGGCGGAAGCCATCATATTCAGGCGAGCAGAGTCACTGGTGCTGCGGGCTTCGTGGTATGCGCAAGGCTATCGCGCCCAGACCGTCACGTATGGAATCGCAATGCTCGTTCGGAAGGTGCAGGAGATGAAGCTGGAGCTGGACCTACAGCGCATCTGGCGTGAGCAAGGGCTCAACGAAGCGTTCGAGGACCAGCTCTTGGAGTCTTGCCGGCTGGCACAGCAAGAAATCATCGGCGGAGCGGCAAGAAACAACGTCATCAACGTTACGGAATGGTGCAAGCGGAAAGCGTGCTGGGATGCGGCGCAGGAGGTGCGGTTTTCTCTGTCCAGCGCGTTCGTGCAGCAGCTCAAGGAGCGTGGCGGTGAACTCGCAGACACGAAGGACGCGAGATTGGAGCAGAAAGGCCTTAGCGAGGCTGAAGCCTACATCAGCGTGGTGAACGCCGGTTCGGGTTACTGGAAAAACGTCCGCCGCTGGGCCGGGGAAAGCGTCGATCTGAGGCCGTCTGATCTGACGATTCTGGATATCGCCTGCGCCATGCCGAGAAAGATACCCACAGAAAAGCAGGCTCTCAGGCTTGTCGAGATCCGCAGCATCTTTGATGGCGCCAACTGATAGCAACGCAGCGCAAGTCGGAGCCAATCAGTCCGATTGGCAGGAGCTCTTCTACGCCGCCGACTTCACGCATTGTTTGTTAATTGCGGCGACAATCGCGTCTGCAATCTTCTTTGCCAAAAGAGGCGGGACCGCATTCCCCACTTGGTGGTACTGCTGCGTCCGATTCCCCTGAAAGAAGTAGTCATCCGGGAAGGTCTGCAGCCGTGCCGCTTCCCGTACCGTCAGACTGCGGCACTGCTTGGGGTCGTAGTGGATGAAGTAGTGACCATCCTTTGCAATGTGGCTGGTCACGGTCGTCGCTGAGCCGCTTGCGATTTGGACGCGGAAGCGGTCCGCAAACTTGCCGGTCTCCCAGTTTTCATGGTTCGGTTTCAATCCCGGCAAGCTGAACTGCTCATGGCCCTTCGGTGAGTAATCATACTTCTCCGCAAACGCGGCGGCATAGACGTACCGAAGAAGGTCCTCTCGCATGTGGCCTCGAGCCTCGTGATTCAGCCAGACCTTGAGCTGCTTACTGGCACCGTACCATTTCTGAAGTTCAGGAACCGTGCATGATGCGCTCGTGTACTTGCCCGTCCTCAGTCCTCCGGTCGAAAGTTCCGCGATTAATGAACGTCCATGCTGGCCAAGCTCCCTTGACAGCGGACGCAGCTGGCCGTCCTTGGCGGCCTCTTTCGCCAAGTGCTTGAGATGGTCCGAGAGGAGCGCCAACCAAGTCTCGTCATCGTCCTGTCCCTTGCTTATTCGGCTGCGAAGTTTCGGCAGCATCTCGATCGCTTGGGAGACGGTCGATCGTCTTGACTTCGGTACTTGGTCAAGGGGGCGGGGCCACACGTCAAGGTCGTCCCGGACGCCAACAAGGATCACGCGGTGCCGGGCCTGCGGAATACCATGTTCTTCGGCACGGACAATGAAATCGCGGGCGTCGATCTCGTCCGGATTCATGTTACGGCTGTAATGGGTATCGCTTGACAGGGAGTGGATGCGATAGCCAACGCGCGCCAAGTCGCTCAGAATGCTGTGAAATATCTTCTGTCCGTTTACGGACGACGAAAGGATGCCTTTCACGTTTTCCATCACAAATACCGATGGACGGTAACGCTGGATGATGCGCAGGTATTCGCGGTAAAGGAAGTGGCGGTGATCATTTTCTGGCCGGTAATCTTTCTTGCCTCGATTGCGCGCCCGCCCGACCAGCGAATAGGCCTGACAGGGCGGGCCACCAATCAGCACCCAGAAGACGTCCGGTCCGATACCGCTATGCCGGATGTTTTCGTCCAGAATTCTGTTGTCCTTCGACTCGCCGAGCGTGAGCTGCAGCGCTTCTCTGCCTGCCTCTTCCCACGCATCGAGAGTGGCTACATCGTATGGCACTTCGGCGTCACCGTTGCAAAAGCGGTAATATGGAGCGAGCGCGCTTTCGCCTCTCCTCTTCAAGATCCGGTAGAACGCACGCAGCCGCAGCGTCGCGTGGGCGGATTGCTCCATTTCGGCGGATACGGCAATGCGAAACGGTTGCCCCTCGGCGGAAGAAAATCCCTCCCCTAGGCCTCCGGGACCTGCGAACAGGTCGACGATTGGAATGTGGCTGATGAGGCTCATTTCTTTCTGGGTTAGTTTCTTCGCCAGCCAGGATACCAGGATATGGATGTCGTCGACAAGGCCACGCGTTCCCGGATGATGGCAGGAATCCCATCCAAGGATACGAAGCCGGAGATGACCGTGCGTCGATTCTTGCACCGGCGCGGATTCAGGTACACGCTGCACGACAAGAAACTGCCTGGGAGGCCGGATCTTGCACTGCCGAAGTACCGGACTGCCATCTTCGTCCACGGCTGTTTCTGGCATCGCCATCCAGGATGCAGGTACACAACCACCCCGCGGTCTAACGAACAGAGCTGGCAAACGAAGTTCGAGGCGAACGTGTCTCGGGACACGAAGAATCTCGAAGCGTTACGAGCTGCTGGCTGGTCGGTAATTATAATTTGGGAATGCGGGCTACGGGGGGCGAATGCGATGGCCCACCTTGAGTGGTTGCCTGACATCATCTCAAGAATGCCGGACGTGGTTTATGAATGGCCGGCTTGATTGCTCAGATTCTCGCGGTGGTGCCCCCACATACCCTCGGATTCAGACGGGCACCGTTGGACAACATCGGAATAAAGAAACCCGTGAAGCCTTGTGCAATCACGGGTTTCAGGATTTCCGAGGATGCCCTCGGATAGGTGTTTGGTGCCGGCTGCAGACTCGCACCCGCCACCTGACGATTACAACTCAACTGCGAGGCTGACGCTTTGAGCAAGTGGCTCGAAAACTCTGAAGAGGGCTGTTACTCGACGGCTTGTCGCCCCCCCCAGCAAATTCCGCGTTTCCCCGCAACGGATATGAGTTAAACGTCAATATTCCCCGCCCGCAACGCATTCGACTCAATAAACGCCCGCCGCGGTTCGACATCATCCCCCATGAGGGTAGTAAAGATCCCGTCCGCAGCAATCGCATCCTCGATCTGAACACGCAGCAGTCGCCGCACCGCCGGATCCATCGTCGTTTCCCAAAGCTGCTCGGGGTTCATCTCTCCCAGCCCCTTATACCGCTGCTTCGAAACGTTCCGCTCCGCATCCGCCAGCAGCCACTTCATCGCGCTCTTGAAGTCCGCCACGGCCATGCTGCGCTCACCGCGCTTGATGACCGCACCTTCCCCAATAAGCCCCTTGAACGTATTCGCCGTCGTCACGAGCTGCTGATAATCCGCCGTGTGCTGGAATTCCTGGTCGATGACCGAGACCCGCACGTTGCCGTGATGCGTGCGTTCGACATGCAGCGCCCGCTGTTCGCGCACCGCGTCATACGAAGGCACAACCCGCACTTCATTCTTCAGCGCTTCATCGTGCAACGCAGCGTGCAGCGCCTTAGCCGAAGCCTCCGTCGAAGCCTCGTTGGAAAGATCGATCACCACCCCATCCATAACCGCTTCCAGCGCCGCCGGGTCATACAACCGGCTCAACCGCTCGATCACGCTCTGCGACAGCAGATACGACCTTGCCAACTCCCCAAGCGCATCGCCCGAAATCGCAGCAGCATTCTCACCCGGCACCAGCTCCGACCCTTGCAGCGCCAACCGCAGCATGTGCGCGTTGAGCTCCACGTCGTCCTTCAGATACCGCTCGTCCTTGCCCGCCTTGATCTTGTAAAGCGGCGGCTGCGCGATATACACGTACCCGCGCTCGATCATGTCGGGCATCTGGCGATACAGGAACGTGAGCAGCAGCGTCCGGATGTGCGCACCGTCGACGTCCGCGTCGGTCATGATGATGATGCGGTGATAGCGCAGCTTGTCGAGGTTGTAGTCTTCCTTGCCGATGCCGCACCCAAGCGCGGTCACAAGCGTGACGATCTGCTCCGACGACAGCAGCTTGTCGTAGCGCGCCTTCTCGACGTTCAGCACCTTGCCGCGCAGCGGCAGGATCGCCTGGAACTTGCGGTCACGCCCTTGCTTGGCCGACCCACCTGCCGAGTCACCCTCGACGATGTAGATTTCGCACTTCGCCGGGTCTTTCTCCTGGCAGTCCGCGAGCTTGCCGGGCAGGCCGACGCCGTCGAGCACGCCCTTACGTCGCGTCATTTCCCGCGCCTTCCGCGCAGCATCCCGCGCCCGAGCAGCTTCAACAATCTTCCCGCAGATGATCTTCGCGTCGATCGGCGTTTCGAGCAGGAATTCTTCCAGCGCCTTCGCCACAACTTCCTCAACCGGCGCACGAACCTCGGACGAAACCAGCTTGTCCTTCGTCTGCGAGCTGAACTTCGGCTCCGGCACCTTCACGGACAGCACGCACGACAGCCCTTCGCGCATGTCGTCGCCGGTCGTCTCGACCTTCGCCTTCTTCGCGATTTCGTTGTCGGTGATGTACTTGTTGATGACGCGCGTCATCGCGGCCCGCAGGCCGGTCAGGTGCGTGCCGCCGTCGCGCTGCGGAATGTTGTTCGTGAAGCACAGCACGTTTTCGTTGTAGCTGTCGTTCCACTGCATCGCGACTTCGACGCCCACGCCGTCCTTCTCGCCGTTCGCGAAGAACACGGTCGGGTGCAGGTTGGTCTTCGTCTTGTTGATGTACTCGACGAAGCCCTTCACACCGCCTGCGAACGCGAAATCGTCTTCCTTGCCCGAGCGCAGGTCGGTCAAACGAATCCGCACGCCGTTGTTCAGGAACGAGAGTTCGCGCATCCGCTTCGCGAGGATGTCGTAGTGATACTCGACCGTGCCGAAAATGGTCGGATCGGCCATGAAGTGCACTTCGGTGCCGCGGTTCTCGGTGTCGCCGGTCACGAGCATCGGCGACACTTCCACGCCGTCCACCACCTCGAGCACGCGATCCTGCGCGACGCCGCGGTGGAACTCCATGAACCGCTTCTTGCCGTCGCGGCGCACGGTGAGGCGCAGCCAGCTCGACAGCGCGTTCACGCACGACACGCCCACGCCGTGCAGGCCGCCGGACACCTTGTAGCTGTTCTGGTCGAACTTGCCGCCGGCGTGCAGCTCGGTCATCACGATTTCCGCCGCACTGCGCTTCGGCTCGTGCTTGTCGTTCATCTTCACGTCGGTCGGGATCCCGCGGCCGTTGTCGGTCACGGAAATCGAGTTGTCGGCGTGAATCGTCACGTGGATGTCGTTGCAATACCCGGCCAGCGCTTCGTCGATCGAGTTGTCGAGCACCTCGAACACGAGGTGGTGCAGACCGGTGCCGTCCGACGTGTCGCCGATGTACATCCCGGGGCGCTTGCGCACCGCTTCCAGACCTTCGAGGATCTGGATCGACGAGGCGCCGTAGCTGCTGTTATCGGGTTGCGAATTGTGCTGTTCACTCATGGATATCTTCCGGTTCTGCGAGGCCACTCAGGTGGCGGCGCGGTGCGTTTCAGCGAAGGAAATCGCCGGGCCGCTCCAGTTTCCTGGCCCGCCCAAGTGCCGAAAAGGCACTAAAAGGGCGGGTTGTCGGTTCGCCATAAAAACGCCAAAGGGGCTTGCCGCCCCCTGGTGTGTGTCTTGATGTCGTGCGCGTCAGATGCGCATCGGCATCACGACATACTTGAACTCGTCGTTCTCGGGCACGGTAATCAGCGCGCTCGAGCTGGCGTCGCCGAGGCTCACCTGCACGGTGTCGACCTTCAGGTTCGCGAGCACGTCGAGCAGATACGTGACGTTGAAGCCGATGTCGACGGTATCGCCCTGGTAGGCGATTTCGAGTTCTTCCTGCGCCTCTTCCTGATCGGCGTTGGTCGACATGATCTTCAGCTGGCCCGGCGCGATGATGCAGCGCACGCCCTTGAACTTGTCCGAGGTCAGGATCGCCGCGCGCTGCAGCGAGCGCTGCAGTTCTTCACGGCCGATCTCGAACGTGTTCTTGTGCGCCTTCGGGATCACGCGCTGGAAGTCGGGGAACTTGCCCTCGACGAGTTTCGACACGAGCTCGACCTGGCCGAACGTGAACTTGGCCTGGGTTTGCGCGATGTCGATGGTGACGGTGTCGTCGATGTCTTCGAGCAGGCGTTGCAGCTCGAGAATCGTCTTGCGCGGCACGATGACTTCCTGGCGGCCGAACGTGCCGCCTTCGAGCTTCATCGACGAGAACGCGAGGCGGTGGCCGTCGGTGGCCACGGCCATCAGCTGGTCGCCGTCGACGACGAGCAGCATGCCGTTCAGGTAGTAGCGGATGTCCTGCTGCGCCATCGCGAAGTGCACCATGCCGAGCAGCTGGCGGAACGACTTCTGCGGGACGGTGAGCGTGGCGCCGAAATCCTTCGCCTGCGCGACGGTCGGGAACTCGTCGGCCGCGAGCGTCTGCAGTGCGAAACGGCTCTTGCCGGATTGAACGGTGAGGCGCTTGTCGGCGAGCGACAGCGTGACCTGGCCGTCAGGCATCGCGCGCAGGATGTCGAGCAGCTTGCGGGCCGCGACGGTGGTCGCGATCTGGTCGCCGCCGACGCCGAAATCGGCGCGCGTGGTGATCTGCAGCTCCAGGTCGGTCGACAGGAATGAAACGTCCGGGCCGTTCTTGGTGATCAGCAGGTTGGCGAGGATCGGCAACGTATGGCGGCGTTCGACGATGCCGCTGACCGTTTGCAGCGGCCTGAGGAGGGTGTCTCGTTCGGTCTTGACCAGTTGCATAGAGTTCCTTCGTTGAGTAACGGCCTGCAGCGCAGCAGCCTCGCAGCGCCCCGCCGGCCGGGCTCTTGGCCCGCCACCACCGGGGCGGTCAAACCAGTATTGTGCCTCAAAACCGAACCGCCCCCCTTAAATTGGGGCGGAGGCCGAATTATCAAGCGCGCCGCGCGCTCAGCCCTTCAGCGTTTGTTCCAGCACGTGCAGCTCGTGGTTGAGCTGCGCGTCCTTGCTGCGCTCGTCGGCGATCTTGCGCACCGCGTGCAGCACGGTGGTGTGATCGCGCCCGCCGAACAGCTCGCCGATTTCCGGCAGGCTCTTCTGCGTGAGTTCCTTCGCGAGATACATCGCGATCTGTCGCGGCCGCGCGATGTTCGCGGGGCGCTTCTTCGAGTACATATCCGCGACCTTGATGTTGTAGAAGTCGGCGACGGTCTTCTGGATGTTCTCGACCGAAATCTGCCGGTTCTGCACGGTCAGCAGGTCCTTCAGCGCTTCCTTGGTCAGCTCGATCGAGATCTCGCGGCCGTGGAACTTCGAATACGCGAGGATCTTGCGCAGCGCGCCTTCGAGTTCGCGCACGTTCGAGCGCAGGTGCTTCGCGACGAAGAACGCGACGTCCTCCGACAGGTTCACGCCTTCCGACTGCGCCTTGCGCATCAGGATCGCGACGCGCATTTCCAGCTCGGGCGGCTCGATCGCGACGGTGAGGCCCGAGTCGAAGCGCGAGATCAGGCGATCGTCGATGCCCGAGATCTCCTTCGGATACGTGTCGCTGGTGATGATCACCTGCGCCTTGTTCGCGACCAGCGCCTCGAACGCGTAGAAGAATTCCTCTTGCGTGCGCGACTTGCCGGAGAAGAATTGAATATCGTCGATCAGCAGCAGGTCGAGCGAGTGGTAGTAGCGCTTGAAGTCGTCGAACGCCTTGCGCTGGTACGCCTTCACCACGTCGGACACGTACTGTTCCGCATGGATGTAGCGGATCCGCGCGCCGGCCTTGTCGAGCAGCAGCTGGTTGCCGATCGCGTGGATCAGGTGGGTCTTGCCGAGGCCGACGCCGCCGTACAGGAACAGCGGGTTGTACGAGATGCCCGGGTTGTCCGCGACCTGGATCGCGGCGGCGCGCGCGAGCTGGTTCGCCTTACCGGTCACGAAGTTGTCGAACGTGAGCACGGGGTTCAGCTTCGAACGCTCGTACATCGAATCGGCTTCGCCGCCGTTCGCGGGTGCGGCACCGGGGCCCGGGCGCCACGTGCGGCGGCCGGCCGCGGCTTCGTGCGCGGGCAGGCTCGGCAGGTCGATGTCGGCGTCGTCGGCGTTCAGGTGGTGCGCGGCGGCTGCCGACGGCGTCATCGGCACGTCGGCCGGCGCGGTGGGCGCGGCGCCGGCGTTCGCGGCCAGGTTGGCGGCGATCGCGGCCACCGTGGCGGCCGGGCCGCTCGGTGCGAGCGGCGCGCGCGGGGCGGCTGCGCTCGATGCGGCGCCGGCCGCGGCGCTGCGCATGCCTGCCTTGGGATCGAGGACGAACTGGACTTCGATCGGCGTGTTCCAGAATTCGCGGGCCAGATCGGAGATCCGTCCCGAAAACTGGCTCTTGACCCAGTCCAGCTTGAAGCGGTTCGGCGCGGCGATGGACAGCGTGTTCGCCGACGCATCGAAGGCCACCGGGGCCAAGGGTTTGATCCACGTCACGTACTGCTGGGGCGTCAGCTCGCGCTCCAGCAGTGCGGAACAGTGTTGCCAGAAATCGTTCATCAAGTAACTGTCGTTTTTTGCGTGCACAGCGCGGCTCGCCGGCGCCCTTGTCGCGGTTGCGCAACAAGGCCCGAAGCGGTCGTGCGAGCGTGCCTCGGACGCCTGCGTCACAGTGTTGGAGGGGCAGGCGCGGGCCGAGGCGGCGTGCGGGATTCTTGGAGATAAGGCGAGATTCTACCGCCAAACGCGACCACAGCGCGAGTTATCCACAGGCCGGGATTGTGGGTCGCGGGGCCGGATCGGCGCGGGCCGGCACAGGCGAGCGACTCCTAAAGTATTGACCGTCAAGAGAAAAACGGTTTAAATAGCGGGTTCCGCGAAAACCAATCCTGTATTCCCGGCGATTGCGTTCGCCCGAATGCCTACGGTTAAGGGCACGCGGTCCCCTGAATTTCGACATTCTCGAACAAGTGAGAACATCATGAAACGTACTTACCAACCGTCCGTGACGCGCCGCAAGCGCACCCATGGCTTCCGTGTCCGCATGAAGACGGCAGGTGGCCGCAAGGTCATCAACGCTCGCCGCGCGAAGGGCCGCAAGCGCCTCGCCATCTAAGGCAGGTTGCGCGCTGTGTCCGCCGTCCGCAGTCCTGCGGAAGGTGCCGTCGAGCCGGGTGCGAATCCGTCGCAGACGAAAGCCGCCTTCCCGAAAGCTGCGCGACTTCTGAAAACGGATGAATTTTCATCCGTTTTTCGTTTGCGCCCCTGGCGGCGCTCCGCGCACTTCGTGATTTACGGCAAGCCGACCGGTCAGCCCGCGCGTCTGGGGCTCGTCGTCGGCAAGAAGTATGCGCCGCGTGCGGTTACACGTAACCTCGTGAAGCGGCTGGCGCGCGATGCGTTTCGCTTGCGCCGGGCCGAGTTCGCCGGTTACGACCTGCTGCTGCGGCAGCACACGCGCTTCGACAAGAAAGCGCTGCCGAGCGCGGCTTCCGCCCCGCTCGCGGCGATGTGCGCGGCCGAGATCCGCGAGCTGCTCGACAGGGCAGTCCGGGAAATCGCCCGCCGTGCGTCGAAGCCCGCGTCCGAGTGACGCATCCGTGCCCGGTGCGGCGTTCGCGCCTGCCCGGCCGGTTTTGACGCGGCGTCGTACGGCGCCGCCCAAGGTATGGAAACGGTATTGATCGCCTTGCTGCGCTTCTACAAGGTTGCCGTGAGCCCGATGCTCGGCAACCGTTGCCGTTTTTATCCTTCCTGTTCGGATTACGCGCGCGAGGCAATCCAGTATCATGGCGCCGCGCGCGGCACGTATCTCGCCGTCAGGCGCGTGTGCCGATGCCATCCGTTTTCCGCGGGCGGCATCGACCTCGTCCCGCCGCCCAACTCCGACACTCGCGCTCGCGGCGAAGCCGACGCGCGGTCCCATCGACTCTGAGACAACGCATGGATATCAAACGCACCGTCCTATGGGTGATCTTCTTCATGTCAGCTGTCATGCTGTACGACAACTGGCAGCGGTCCCATGGACGCCCGTCGATGTTCTTCCCGAGCGCCACGCAGACGGCCCCCGCGGCCGCTGCCGGCGGTGCATCGGGCACGGGCGCGACGACGACCGCAGGTGAAGTGCCTGCCGCCGCAGCCGGCGCCGCCCCGTCGACGACGGCACCGGCCGCCCAGGCGCAGCTCGTGAAGTTCTCGACCGACGTGTACGACGGCGAAATCGACACGCGCGGCGGCACGCTCGCGAAGCTGACGCTGAAGAAGCAGGGCGACGGCAAGCAGCCCGACCTGTACATCACGCTGTTCGACCACACGGCCGGCCATACCTATCTCGCACGCTCGGGCCTGCTCGGCGGCGATTTCCCGAACCACAACGACGTCTACACGCAGCTGAACCCCGGCTCGACGTCGCTGACGGGTGACCAGAACGCGCTGAAGCTGTCGTTCGAATCGCCGGTGAAGGGCGGCGTGAAGGTCGTGAAGACCTACACGTTCACGCGCGGCAGCTACGTGATCGGCGTCGACACCAAGATCGACAACGTCGGCACGGCGCCTGTCACGCCGACGGTCTACATGGAACTGGTGCGCGACAACACGGCCGTCGAAACGCCGATGTTCTCGCATACGTTCCTCGGGCCGGCGGTCTACACGGACGCGAAGCACTTCCAGAAGATCAACTTCAGCGACCTCGACAAGAACAAGGCCGACTACGTGACCTCTGCCGACAACGGCTGGGTCGCGATGGTGCAGCACTACTTCGCGTCGGCCTGGATTCCGCAGCAGGGCGTGAAGCGCGACATCTACGCTGAAAAGATCGATCCGACGCTGTACCGCGTCGGCGTGAAGCAGCCGGTCGCCGCGATCGCGCCGGGCCAGTCGGCCGACGTGCAGGCACGCCTGTTCGCCGGTCCGGAAGAGGAGCGCATGCTCGAAGGCATCGCGCCGGGCCTGGAACTCGTGAAGGACTACGGCTGGGTGACGATCATCGCGAAGCCGCTGTTCTGGCTGCTCGAGAAGATCCACGGCTACATCGGCAACTGGGGCTGGTCGATCGTGCTGCTCACGATCCTGATCAAGGCGGTGTTCTTCCCGCTGTCGGCTGCGAGCTACAAGTCGATGGCGCGCATGAAGGAAATCACGCCGCGCATGCAGGCGCTGCGCGAACGCTTCAAGAGCGATCCGCAGAAGATGAACGCCGCGCTGATGGAGCTGTACAAGACCGAGAAGGTCAATCCGTTCGGCGGCTGCCTGCCGGTCGTGATCCAGATCCCGGTGTTCATCTCGCTGTACTGGGTGCTGCTCGCCTCGGTCGAAATGCGCGGCGCGCCGTGGGTTCTGTGGATTCACGACCTGTCGCAGCGCGATCCGTTCTTCATCCTGCCGGTGCTGATGGCCGTGTCGATGTACGTGCAGACGAGCCTGAACCCGACCCCGCCGGACCCGGTCCAGGCGAAGATGATGAAGTTCATGCCGATCGCGTTCTCGGTGATGTTCTTCTTCTTCCCGGCCGGCCTCGTGCTGTACTACGTCGTGAACAACGTGCTGTCGATCGCGCAGCAGTACTACATCACGCGCAAGCTCGGCGGGGCCAAGAAGAAACCGGCCTGACGCCCGTTGCACACACGGGCGGCGAGCCGCCCGCGATGCACGCAAAAAAAGCCGCATGGTTCGCGCCATGCGGCTTTTTGCTTTTGCGGTTCCGGTGCGGGTTCAGCCTTTCTTCGATTCGCCCGAGTCGCCGTAGAACTGCTCGACCAGTTCCTGCACGAGGTAGCGATGATGCGGCGACAACGCTTCGATCTTCGACGCGAGTTCGATCGTCTCGGGCGTCGGCGGATAGCGCTCGTCGCGCGGCAGCGGTTGCGGCGTCGGATGTTCGATCACGCTCGGCGACGGGCCGTAATGCAACCAGTGGAGTTCGACGCGCAGCCATTCGGCGAGCGTGGCGAGTTTGTCCGACGTCGGAATCGTGCGACCCGTCAGCCACTTATGCGCGGTTTGCGGCGAAACGGGTTGCGCTCCGCGGTGACGCAGATTGAATCGGTTCGCCAGTTCGGTCGCACCGGTGACCTTCTCCGGGCTGCGCCGCAGGGCGAATTTCAGGCGTTCCGAGAACGCGGCTTTTTCTTCGGATGTCGGCATGGAGGAGATTGTGCAATTCCACCACCACGTTTCAGACAACCATTCGGGATAAACGTATCTCGTTCAGACGAATCCCGATCTCGATCGGAGTGGGATGCAAAATTGAGGGTCACAGTGTTGGGCCGCTCCAGCAGGCATACTCGTCCGAAACCGTCGTTGTGACATGGCGCCGGACTGATACTTGGCTTATCCCCGGCGGGATAAATTCGGGCGCGTCCGAATCCAGCGCGGCGACCGATGGCGTGTGAGCCGGCACGCTACAATGCCGGCGTTCCGATGCCCGAACTGTTGCGCGGGCGCACCATATTCACTGATCACCCGACTCAACCGATTCCCATGCTCGCTACCGATTCCGATCCGATCGTCGCCATTGCCACTGCTGCCGGCCGGGGTGGCATCGGGGTCGTCCGTGTCTCGTTCGGGCGCGGCGGCGAGGCGGCCGCGTTGCCGCTGATCGACGCGTTGTGCGGGCAGAAGCTCGCGCCGCGCCATGCGAGCTACGTGCCGTTCCTCGACGAGCACGGCGCGCCGCTCGACCGCGGGATCGCGCTGTATTTCCCGGCGCCGCATTCGTACACCGGCGAGCACGTGCTCGAGCTGCAGGGGCACGGCGGGCCGATCGTGATGCAGCTGCTGCTGCAGCGCTGCCTGGATGCGGGGCGCGGTTTCGGGCTGCGGCTCGCGGAGCCGGGCGAATTCACGCGACGCGCGTTTCTGAACGACAAGCTCGATCTCGCGCAGGCCGAGGCCGTCGCCGACCTGATCGAGGCGAGCACCGAAGCGGCGGCGCGTTCGGCCGGGCGCTCGCTTGACGGCGCGTTCTCGCGGCAGATCCATGCGCTCGTCGACGACGTGATCACGCTGCGGATGCTGGTCGAGGCGACGCTCGATTTTCCGGAAGAGGAGATCGATTTCCTGGAAGCGGCCGATGCGCGCGGCAAGCTCGCGAAGATTCGCGCGCAGCTCGCGCACGTGCTGGGTGATGCGCGGCAAGGCGCGCTGCTGCGCGAAGGATTGTCGGTCGTGCTCGCGGGGCAGCCGAACGTCGGCAAGTCGTCGCTGCTGAACGCGCTGGCCGGCGCGGAGCTGGCGATCGTCACGCCGATCGCGGGCACGACGCGCGACAAGGTCGCGCAGACGATCCAGGTCGAAGGGATTCCGCTGCACATCATCGATACGGCCGGGTTGCGCGAGACGGAGGACGAGGTCGAGCGGATCGGCATTGCGCGTACGTGGAGCGAGATCGAGCGTGCGGACGTCGTGCTGCATCTGCTGGATTCGCGCACCGGGATGACGGCGGATGACGAGACGATTGCCGCGCGGTTTCCGGGCGGCGTGCCGGTGGTACGCGTGCTGAACAAGACGGACCTGACCGGCGTGGCGGCGTGCGTCGAGCATCCGGCGGCGGAAGGCGACCTGACCGAGGTGCATCTGTCGGCGAAGCGCGGCGACGGGATCGACATGCTGCGCGCGGAGCTGCTGCGGATCGCCGGGTGGCAGGCGGGGGCGGAGGGCGTGTATCTCGCGCGGGAGCGGCATCTGATCGCGCTGCGGGCCGCGCAGGAGCATCTCGCGCAGGCGGCGGATCATGCGGAGCAACGCGCTCAGTCGCTCGATCTGTTTGCCGAGGAGCTGCGGCTCGCGCAGGAGCAACTCAATTCGATTACCGGGGAGTTCACTTCGGATGATCTGCTGGGGGTGATTTTCAGCAGGTTTTGTATCGGGAAATAACCTCGCATCCACCGGGTTCCACCAGGGTCCACTGAAACCCTTGAAACCTGCAGGAATACTAGGTTTCTTGCCCATCAAGCTCTGCTGAATCACACTGAAAGCCGTCTGTTTTTATGCCCAAGTGGCGGTTTTAGCCCGGGCCTTCCTCTACTTGGGCATACGGAGGAAGAAGATGGCACTCGCCGACACTGCCCTGAATGCACTCAAGTCGCGACCAGCACCCGCGGGATGCACCAGCACGGCCCGGATGCCGTTGTGGACGATCCAGGAAACGAGGGTGAGGCAGTACTCGAGGTAGTCGGTCGTGTAGAGCGTCGTCATTCCAGATCACTGCCAGGCAAGCCGGCCATGCGCGGATGCGCGGCGCGACGGAAGCCGGCAGGCTCGGAACAGGCCACGGCGCAGCGCCAGCGCTGCATTCTGATCGCGATGGGTAGCGGCCTATTCCAACAGAGGCGGTATAGACGGGCGAGCGGGAATAGGAAATGGCCCGGCGCCTATTGTTGGCGTGAGGCCGGTTTGGCCGGCCTTCGATCACGGGGCGAGCCGGCCGGCCCCGATGGGGCCGATGGACGTGCGGACTCCGAATTGCCGAATTGAATTTCGTACGAGTTGCGGAATTTCGGCGTGAATTTTCGGAGTCGTCTCATATCCCCGCCGTTGATCAATGCCCATGCTGGCGTCTGAAGAAGTCCATGTACATCCACATTTGCTGAGGGCTTGCGGCTAACCTGGTTTGCCATACCGTAGCCGCAGGTGCTCGGCTTCGGGAGACCTATGGCAGGCCAGACATCCAGCACTTCCACCAACGCATCCCGCGAGCGCCCAATCTCGGTTGCTCCGCTCAACCAGATTCAGTTGGGCGACGTGGCTCTCAGCATTTTGGCGTTCGACGAATGGCTGGGCGCCATCAGTCATGGCAGCGTGAACTTAGACCGTCTGCGCACGGTCGCCGGGAACTTTCCCGCCGTTCTCAACATCCTGAACCTGGCCGACCTGCTCGGCGATATCGTCACCCTCACGACCCACCCGGAACCTCACGCCTCTGACTGGTTCAGCGTCAGCCTGAACCTGATCGGCCTGATGCCCGAGCCGGGTACCGCCGCTGCCCGCATGGTGCTGCGGCCCACCCTGTTCCTGGCGCGGCAGGAACTCCTGCAGCGTGGGAATGCGCGGGTGGGCGAGGCGGCGTTGCGCACTCTTGCCGTCAATCTGAACCACAGCATCCAGGGAGAACTGGAAGACCTCGCGCAGCGGATACAGTCAAGACTCCCCGCTCTGCTGGACGCGGCGGCCGCCTTCGGCGAAAGCCTGCTCTTGGACCTGGCGAACGGCCTGGAGGCCTTGGCACGGGCGGAGCCCTTTGCGCCGGCCGCCCTGAGGGCAAGCACATCGGCAACGACCGAACTGCGCGATCCAGCGGCTGCGTTTTCCAACCTCTACGACGCAGCCCATCAATTCCTTCGCGGTAACGCGATTACCCAACCCTCTTTCGAACAGAGTTCGCCTCTTGAGTCGTCGACGCTGGTCAGCGCCAACGCCCAGGCATTGCGCCAGTTCGCCGCATTGTTGGGCAAGCAGGTGCGGCAACAGGGTCAGGCTACCCAGGTGGGCAGCGTGGGGTGGGTTGCGGCTGGATTGGTCCGCTCGCTTGAGGCCCGGGAAGCGGGCGCCGGGCAGAGTGCCAGCATCAAACCCGACGCGACCAGCATCGCTGGGCGCCAGATCCCCGGCGAGTCCCTTGAAGTCCGCGTCAAGGAGCGGCCTGCCGAGCAGGACGCCAACCAGTGCAAGATTGGCGTGCAGTCGTGCAGTGGCGGCAGCATCAGTTTTGCCACGGGCACCGAAACCCTCTCGCACACCGATTTCGTTCTGCCCGGGCCGTTCCCCATCGACTGGACGCGCACCTACCGCTCCAGCCTCGGGGCCTACGATGCGGGAGAACTCGGCGCGCGCTGGATCACCCCCTACACCACGCGCCTCGACGTGGTTGGCGACGGCCTGCGTTACCACGGCGC
>NZ_JBEPLH010000045.1:0-27281 GCF_040545135.1 Burkholderia sp. 572
ATGCACTTCGACGCAGCAATCGCGGAGCAGGCGCATTTCGGTTTGCACCCGCCCGCGTTGTGGGCTGCACTGGCGGTCGTCGTCGAGATCGGCGGTTCGCTTTGCATCGTGTTCCGCCGCTTCACGTGGCTCGGCGCCGGCGGCCTCGGCATGCTGACGCTCGTCGCGATGGCGGTGGCGAACGACTTCTGGAACCAGACGGGCGCCGCGCGTTTCATGGCGCTCAACAGCTTTTTCGAGCATCTCGGGCTGATCGCGGCACTCGTCCTCGTCACGATGCTCGGCGACGTTCGAAGCGGGGAAGGGGACGGACGAAGCTGATCGTCTGCTGTCCAGACGATTGCAGCAGGAAGGAGCGGCGATCACGAAGCACGTTCGCTCGACATGCCCGGCGCCGATGTGGGCGGGCGGTTTCCGCGCCGCACGCACGGCGTTCGCGGCGTGGCCGAAATCCGTCGCCATACCGGCGCCGACGCTCGCGGTCGGGCCGCATGACGACACGGCGCACGTGTACGCGGCGCCCGCCCGAAGAATTCGACCGTTTCACCGACAGCTTCGCCGCCACGTACGGCGGCAGCAAGTCGAAGCAGGGGCGTGTTCCAGAAAACGCCGAAGTATGGTCAGACCATTTCCCGGCTCGTCTTCACGCCGTGCCGCGCGATTTCGGTACTTGCCAATATGTGGGAAACGCCGTGCATCCGGCACTGACGTCAGCAACGGGGCACGCCCCCACCCGAACACCGGCCCATCGGCCGCACTGATCCCATTGCAGGCTGCGCAAGCGGCCACGATCCAGGCCTGCCTTCCTGATGACCGACAGCGCAAGCGGCGCCACGGTTCATCGATCCCGGCCAAACCAGCGCCCGAAACAATCGATCGAGCATGAACCGGCGTTCCGGTCAGTGCCCCGATTTGCGCGAGGTCGAGTTGCCCGCCGCCGCATGTCGCGCGGCAAGCGTCGAGTGAGCGAATTCAAAATTTGTCTAGTCATCCTGGCGATTTGTCCATTCATATTGCACCAAACGTGTGCCCGAATTCCCCGCAAAGAGGCGCGTCAGAGCCCCGTATTTAGGGGATTTCCCGCGTTTACGCGGTTTTTTTTGATCAACGCTTGTCCGGCCGTTTTTCTTCTTGCATGCTTGTATAGACAAATTCCTGAGGCGTCTTGCAGACCGAAGGGATGACGAACTTCAACGCAAGGAGAAATCTCGTGAACGGCAAGCGCATCAAGTGGGCAATCAGGACGATCGGCGCGATCGCGGCGGCTGCGGCAACCCTCGCCGCGCCGGTGCAGGCAAAGGAGTGGAAGACGGTGACGGTGGCGCTCGAAGGCGGCTACGCGCCGTGGAACCTCACGCTGCCGGGCGGCAAGCTCGGCGGCTTCGAACCGGAGCTGCTCGCCAACGTGTGCGAGCGGATCAAGGTCCAGTGCAACATGGTCGCGCAGGACTGGGACGGGATGATTCCGGGCCTGCAGGCCGGCAAGTTCGACATCCTGATGGATGCGATCTCGATCACGCCGGAGCGCGAGAAGATCCTGCTGTTCTCGCGTCCGTATGCGGCCACGCCCGCGACGTTCGCGGTCACCGATACGAAGATCCTGCCGAAGGCCGCGCCCGGCGCGCCGATCGTCAAGCTGACCGGCGACGCGAATGCGGACAAGGCAACCGTCGATGCGCTGCGCAAGCAGTTGAAGGGCAAGACGATCGGCATCCAGTCGGGCACCGTCTATACGAAGTTCATCAACGACGGCTTCAAGGACATCGCGTCGATCCGCGTATACAAGACGTCGCCCGAGCGCGATCTCGACCTCGTCGCCGGTCGCATCGACGCATCGTTCGACGACGTCACGTACTACGCGGCGAACACC
Organism: Burkholderia sp. 572; assembly: GCF_040545135.1. NCBI lineage: Bacteria > Pseudomonadati > Pseudomonadota > Betaproteobacteria > Burkholderiales > Burkholderiaceae > Burkholderia > Burkholderia sp. 572. The sequence goes on from NZ_JBEPLH010000045.1 coordinate 1,871, forward strand.
GGTAAGAAGGAGAACGCGTCGATCGTGCTCGCGGGCCCGAAGCTCGGCGGCCCGATCTGGGGGCCGGGCGAGGGCCTCGCGTTCCGCAAGCAGGATGCCGACCTGAAGACGAAGTTCGATGCGGCGATCGGCGCGGCACTCGCGGACGGCACCGTGAAGAAACTCGCCGACAAGTGGTTCAAGACCGACGTCACGCCGTAAGTACACGCGCGGCCGCCGCTGCATGAGCGACCCGACGGTCGCGCAGCGGCGCGCATCCTGCCGATCCACTCAACGCTTGCCGGGAGGCACGCATGGCCATCCTTGAAATGCTGGGCTTCGGAACCGAAGGCTGGGGCGGCGTCCTGCTGCTCGCGGCGCTGATGACGATCGCGCTGACGCTCGCCGCGCTCGCGGTCGGTGCCGTGATCGGCGCCGGCATCGCAGCCGCGAAACTGTCGCGCCACCGCAGCGCGCGCGTGTTCGGCGACCTCTACACGACGGTGTTTCGCGGCGTGCCCGAACTGCTCGTGATCTACCTGTTCTATTTCGGCGGCTCGACGCTCGTCACGACCGTCGGCCAGTGGTTCGGCGCGGAAGGTTTCATCGGCGTGCCGCCGTTCGTGATCGGCGCGCTGGCGGTCGGGATGATCTCGGGCGCGTACCAGGCCGAGGTGTATCGCGCGGCCGTACTGGCCGTGTCGAAGGGCGAGCTCGAAGCGGCGCGCTCGATCGGCATGCCGCGAAGCATGGTGCTGCGCCGCATCCTGATTCCGCAGGTGCTGCGTTTCGCGCTGCCCGGCATCGGCAACGTGTGGCAACTGAGCCTCAAGGATTCCGCGCTGATCTCGGTCACCGGGCTCGCCGAGCTGCTGCGCACCAGCCAGATCGCCGCGAACTCGACGCACCAGTATTTCGTGTTCTTCGTCGCGGGCGGGGCGCTCTATCTCGTGATGACGGGCCTGTCGAACCGCGTGTTCAACCGGGCGGAAGCGATCGTCGGCCGCTCGTTCCGCCGCAATTTCGCACGCAACTGACGGAGCGATCGCATGTCCATCGATTTCGACTTTCTCCTCGACACGCTGCGCCAGCTGCTCGCGGCCGTGCCGACCACGCTCGGCCTGTTCTTCGCATCGCTCGTGCTCGGCGGCCTGCTGTCGCTCGTCATCGTCACGATGCGCGTGTCGCCGCACTGGCTGCCGAACCGCTTCGCGCGTGCGTACATCCTCGTGTTTCGCGGCTCGCCGCTGCTGATCCAGATGTTCCTCGTGTACTACGGGCTCGGCCAGTTCGGCGTGATCCGCGAGAGCTTCATGTGGCCGCTGCTGCGCGAACCGTATGTGTGCGCGGTGCTGTCCCTCGCGCTGTGCACGGCCGGCTATACGGCCGAAATCCTGCGCGGCGGCTTGATGGCCGTGCCGGTCGGGCAGATCGAGGCCGGTTATTCGATCGGCCTCTCGGGCTTCGCGCTGCTGCGTCGCGTGATCGGCCCGATCGCGCTGCGCCAGTGCCTGCCCGCGTATTCGACCGAAGCCGTGCTGCTCGTCAAGTCGACCGCGCTGGCGAGCCTCGTCACCGTGTGGGAAGTGACGGGCGTCGCGCAGCAGATCATTCAACAGACCTACCGGACGACCGAGGTGTTCGTGTGCGCGGCCCTCATCTACCTGGGCCTGAACTTCATTGTCGTGCGCGTGCTCGGCGCGCTCGAATGGCGGCTGTCGGGCCACCTGCGCGCGCCGAAGCAGACCGGCGCGCCGGCCGCGGCCGCGCGCGACGCCCGGCGCGTCGCGTCCTGAGCGCATCCATCCTTCCAGGAGAATCCGATGAACACCGCTGCTCCCGTTGCCCTGTCGGTCAGGAACATCCACAAGTCGTTCGGCGATCATCACGTGCTGAAGGGCATTTCGCTCGACGCGCACGAAGGCGACGTGATCTCGATCCTCGGCGCGAGCGGCTCGGGCAAGAGCACGTTCCTGCGCTGCCTGAACCTGCTCGAAACGCCCGACGACGGCACTGTCGCGCTCGCCGGCGAGGAACTGAAGATGAAGCGCGCGCGCGACGGCAAGCTGCAGCCGGGCGACCGGCGCCAGGTCGACCGGATCCGCTCGCAGCTCGGGATGGTGTTCCAGAACTTCAACCTGTGGTCGCACATGACGGTGCTCGACAACCTCGTCGAAGGTCCGCTGCGCGTGCAGAAGCGCAGTCGCGCCGAAGCGGTCGAGGAAGCCGAGGCGCTCCTCGCGCGCGTCGGCCTCGCGGACAAGCGCGGCTACTATCCGGCGCACCTGTCCGGCGGCCAGCAGCAGCGCGTCGCGATCGCCCGTGCGCTCGCGATGCATCCGAAGGTGATGCTGTTCGACGAACCGACGTCGGCGCTCGATCCGGAACTGGTCGGCGAGGTGCTGCGCGTGATGCGTTCGCTCGCCGAGGAAGGGCGCACGATGCTGGTCGTCACGCATGAAATGGGTTTCGCACGGCACGTGTCGAATCGCGTGATGTTCCTGCATCAGGGCGAGGTCGACTCCGACGGCACGCCCGGCGACCTGTTCGGCGGCCAGTGCTCGGAGCGCTTCCGGCAGTTCGTGTCGAGCCATCACGACCGCGCCGCGAACTGAGGCCATCATGACCGTATTCCGTTCGGCAAGGCCGCTCGACTGGCGGCAGATCGCGGAGGTGGCCGCCGGCGAACCGCTGGCGCTCACGGACGAAGCGCGCGTGCGTGTCGCCGTGGCACGCGAGCTCGTCGATGAAATCGTCGCGCGCGGCATCCGCGCGTACGGCGTCAACACCGGCGTCGGCGCGCTGTGCAACGTGATCGTGTCGCCGGCGCAGCAGAGCACGCTGTCGCGCAACATCCTGATGAGCCACGCGGTCGGCGTCGGCGCGCCTCTCGGCGCGGCGGAAACGCGCGCGATCATCGCGGCGGCGATCAACAATTACGCGCACGGGCATTCCGGCGTGCGCGCCGATGTCGTCGACCAGCTCGTCGCGCTGCTTGAACACGATTGCCTGCCGGAGGTGCCGGCGCACGGGTCGGTCGGGTATCTGACACATATGGCGCACGTCGCGCTCGTCTGCATCGGTCACGGCCATGCGCGCCACCGCGGCGAGCGGATGCGCGGCGACGAAGCGTTGCGCCGCATCGGCCGCGAGCCGCTGGTGCTCGGTGCGAAGGAGGGGCTGAGCCTCGTCAACGGCACGCCGTGCGTGACGGGGCTGGCCGCGCTCGCGCTCGCCCGCGCGGAGCGGCTGCTCGACTGGGCCGACTGGGTCGCGGCGATGAGCTTCGAGAACCTCGGCGGACAGCTGGCCTCCTTCGATCCGGCATCGCTCGCGCTACGCGTTTCGCCCGGCATCGGGCAGGTCGGCGCACGGCTGCGCGCGCTGCTCGCCGACAGCGGGATGCTCGGCGCGGCGAGCGGCCGGCATACGCAGGATCCGCTCAGCCTGCGCACGATTCCGCATGTGCACGGCGCGGCACGCGACGTATTCGCCGTGACGGCGGAAGTGGTCGATCGCGAACTGGCGTCCGTCACCGACAACCCGATCGTCGCCGGCACGCGCGACGAACCGGCCGTCCATTCGCAGGCGCATGCGGTCGGCGCCGGCATTGCGCTCGCGATGGACAGCCTCGCGGCCGCGATGGCACAGGTCGCGGCGATCGCCGAACGGCGTCTCGACCGTCTCGTCAATCCGCTCGTCAGCGGGCTGCCGGCGTTTCTCGCGACGCCGGGCGGCACGTGTTCCGGCTTCATGATCGCGCAGTACACGGCAGTCGCCCTCGTCGCGCAGAACCAGCGGCTCGCGGCGCCCGCGAGCCTCGACGGCGGCATCACGTCGGGGCTGCAGGAAGATCACCTGTGCCATGCAACGCCGGCGGCGCTGAAGGCGCTCGACATCATCGAGAACACGACGCGCGTGCTCGCGATCGAGATGCTGGCGGCCGCGCAGGCGTACGATCTGCAGGCGAACGGCGCGGCGCGGGCCGCGCCCACCGATACGTTGTGGCGCCACGTGCGCGAACGCGTGCCCGCGTACCAGGACGACCGGCCGCTCGCTGACGACATCGCGATCGCGACCGGCATCGTCGCGGGGATGCCGCCGCCGGTGCTGTGACGTCGGGCGACGGGGGGCTGTGGCGGGTTATCTGGACATCTAATAATCATTCGGGCGAGGGCGCATGAACCATACGGAACGACACCTTTCCGCCGGGCTGGCGGTCGCGTCGGGCGACGACGTGCCGGCGCGCGCGCTGCCGGCCTACCAGCAGATCAAGCGCTACGTCGTCGAGCGGATCGCGAAAGGCGACTGGAAACCCGGCGGGGCGATTCCGACCGAAGCCGAACTGGTCAAGGAGTTCGGCGTCGCGCGGATGACGGTGTCGCGTGCGCTGCGCGAGCTGACCGCCGAGCGCGTGCTGACCCGCATCCAGGGCGCGGGCACGTTCGTCGAACGGCGGCATTACGAATCGACGGTGCTGGAGATCCGCAACATCGCGGACGAGATCGCGGAGCGCGGCCATCGGCACAGCGGGCGCGTGCTGCTGCTCGAAAGCAGCGACGATACGGAGGCGATCGAAGCGCTCGGGCTGCGCTCGGGGCCGGTGTTTCATTCGCGTATCGTGCATTACGAGGACGACGAGCCGATCCAGTTCGAGGATCGCTACGTGAACCCGGCGCTGTTTCCCGCGTATCTGGAACAGGACTTCACGGTCGAGACGCCGAATCACTATATGGTGCGGCTCGCGCCGATCCAGCGCGCGGAGTTCCGGATCTATGCGCAGAAGCCCGATGCGCAGGTGCGCCGGCACCTGGTGATGGAAATCGGCGAGCCGTGCTTGTTGCTCCGGCGGCGGACCTGGGTCGGTGAACAGGTCGCGACGTCGGTGCGGTTGTGGCATCCGGCGTCGCGGTTTCATTTGGCGGGGAGGGTGTAGGGGGCGGCCGGGGTTAGCCGGAAAGTGTGCCGGTTACCAAACCGTATCGTTGGCAGACTCACGCGGCAACCCGCTGAACCGCGGGCGATCCGGAACGACCGTCACCTTTCTGTTTGTCGATGTCGAGGCCGACGGTACGCCCGCGGTTTCGCGAACCTGCGTCAGCGCATGCCGCCACTGGCGACGATGTGCTCGCCCGTCAGCCACTTTGCGTCGTCGGAAGCGAGGAAAACCGCAATCGATGCGACGTCGTCCGGTCTGCCCACGCGCCCGAGCGGCGTCTGGCTGACCGCCGAATGCTCGAACTCCGATCCGATCACCCCGGCGCTTTGCGCGCCTTCGGTCACGATCACGCCCGGATTGATCGTGTTCACGCGAATTCCTCGTGGCCCGAGTTCACGTGCGAGCGCGCCAGTGATGGAATCCACCGCGCCTTTCGTGCCGCTGTAGACGGCGGTCGTCGCCGGTGTGAGCGTCGAGACGACCGAGCTGACATTGATGATGCTGGCGCCTTCGCCGAGGTGCTGGACGGCGGCCTGTGTCGTGAGCAGGACCCCGAGCACGTTGATGTCGAACTGCCTGCGGTATTGCGCTTCCGTGAACGCTTCGATCGGTGCGAACTCGTAGACGCCCGAGTTGTTGACGAGGATGTCGAGGCGGCCGTACGTTTCGATCGCCGCATCGACGATGCCTTTCGCGTCGGCCGCCTTCGACACGTCGCCGCCCACGGCAACGGCTTTCCCACCGGCCGTGGTGATGGCGGACACGACGTCGTCCGCGCCGGCCTTGCTGCTTGCGTAGTTCACGACGACCGACGCGCCCTCTGCCGCGAGCGCCTTGGCGATGGCGGCGCCGATACCCTTCGACGCACCGGTTACAACGGCCACTTTCCCTGCAAGCTTGCCCATGATGTTCACCTCAGTGTGAATGATTCCGTTGATGGACACCGGCCTGCCGTCTCGCACGATGCGATCGCCGGTGTTTTCTGCCTATGCGGACCTGCATGCGGTCGCGATCGGTTGGCGCGGCGCGACTGGCCGGGCATCGATGCGCGGGACACGGCATCGTCAACCCGGCCATGCCGAATTGCGGATGACGGAACAGAAGTTTCCCCGATGGAAATGAGGCTCCTTGTCGGCGATCACGTCGGCTTTCACGTTGCCGAACGTGGTCTCCGGTTTGTGCTTGATGCCGTTGTAGAACGCCTGAATGATCTCTTCCTTGAAGTGCGGCGGGCGCGGATGCGCACGCGTGGCGGCTTCGCGTTCCTCGTGCGAGAACGCGTGGTACGAAAGTCCGAGCACATCCATCTCGACCCCGGCGGTCACCAGTGCGACAACCGGGTGCATATGGCGCGGAATGCCGGGCGTGGTATGCAGCGCAATGGCCGTCCAGACGAGGTCGATGTCGGCCGCGGTGATGCCCCGGCCCGAGAGAAACTCGCGGGCCGCATTGGCTCCGTCGACTTCGAAGCGCTCGGTGGCGCTGCTGTACGCACCGGTGAGGCCGATGTCATGGAACATGGCGCCCGCGTACAACAGTTCCGGATCGAATTTCAGGCCGCGGCGCGCGCCCTCCAGGGCGCCGAACAAATAGACGCGGCTCGAATGATGAAAGAGCAGCGGGGTGGACGTGTCGCGCACGAACTCGGTGATTTCCCGCGCAAGCTGACTGTCGGGCACGGCGACATCCTGAATGACCTGCGACATGACGGTTCTCCATCGAAATGTGAGCGGACGCTGGCGTCGTGGCGGACGCCGCACGCGAATGGCCGGCTACTTCGTGGCAGTCGTTGCCCCGATTCTTGCCAGCGCCTCGCGAACGCCCGCGCCGTACTCGGGATCGGCCTTCGCGCAATTGAGGATGTGGCGCTCCTGGATATGCGCGTGGACGGAGGCCATCTGGCGAGCGGTGTTATCGAACAGCAAGTGTTGTTGCGCCTGACTCATCAGGCGAAACAGATTTCCGGGCTGCGCGAAGTGATCGACGTCCACGCGATGGTCCCAATGTGCGGCATCGCCTTCGATCCGCAGCGGCGGCTCGTGAAGGTCGGGCCGTACTTCCCACTCGCCGGAACTGTTCGGGTAGTAGGACGGTGTGCCGCCGAGGTTGTCGTCGGTGCGCATGGCGCCGTCGCGGTGGTAGCTGTGGAAGGGGCACTTCGGCGCATTGACGGGAATGTGATTGAAGTTCACGCCCAGCCGATAACGTTGCGTGTCGCCATAAGAGAACAGCCGCGCCTGCAGCATCTTGTCCGGCGAAAAGCCGATGCCGGGCACGACGTTCGCGGGCGAAAACGCCGCCTGCTCGACCTCGGCGAAGTAGTTGCCCGGGTTGCGGTTCAATTCGAGCACACCTGCCTCGATCAACGGGAAATCGCTTTTCGGCCAGACCTTGGTCAGGTCGAACGGGTTGAACGGCAGTGCCCTGGCCTCGTCGTCGTTCATCACCTGAATGAAGAGGGTCCAGCGCGGGAAGTCGCCGCGTTCGATGCTTTCGTAAAGGTCGCGGCCATGCGTTTCGCGATCCTTGCCCACGAGCTGTTCGGCTTCGCCGTCGGTCAGATTCGCGATGCCTTGCTGCGTACGGAAGTGGAATTTCACCCACGTCCGCCGATTGTCGGCATCGACGAGGCTGAACGTATGGCTGCCGAATCCATGCATGTGGCGATAGCTGCGGGGTATGCCCCTGTCGCTCATGACGATCGTGACCTGGTGAAGCGCTTCCGGCAGGAGCGTCCAGAAGTCCCAGTTGCTGTTTGCGCTGCGCAGTCCCGTGCGCGGGTCGCGCTTGATCGCGTGGTTGAGATCGGGAAACCGCAGCGGGTCACGGAAAAAGAATACGGGCGTGTTGTTGCCCACGATGTCCCAGTTCCCTTCTTCCGTATAGAACTTCACTGCGAAGCCGCGGATGTCGCGCTCGGCATCCGCGGCGCCGCGCTCGCCGGCGACGGTCGAAAAGCGCATGAATACCGGCGTTGCCTTGCCGATTTCCGAAAAGAGTTTCGCCTTGGTGTAGCGCGTGATGTCGTGCGTCACCGTGAATACGCCGTGCGCGCCCGATCCTTTGGCGTGCATGCGTCGTTCGGGAATGACCTCGCGGTCGAAGTGCGCGAGTTTCTCGATGAGCCAGATATCCTGCAGCAGCGCGGGACCGCGCGGGCCGGCCGTTTCGATGTTCAGATTGTCGGCAACGGGTGCACCCGTTGCGTGATCAAGACGCGTAGACGTATCGCGATTCTTCATGCGTCGACTCCAGGAGGGTTGGGCGGACCGGCGCAGCGCCATGCCGTTCCGGGCTGGCGACCGCGCGAGGCTTGACGGGCAAATCAACGTGCTATCTCGGCAGGTGCGCCGAAATGAAACGGCCGGACCGCGATGGCCACCCGTTCAACGAGTGACGAGCCACGGAGGTATCGACGAGTCGATGTGAGAGAAGCGTACCTGCGGGGTGACCGCGCGATCTTGTATAAAACAACGATTCGTTGGACGATTCGCGGGTGACCGTCGCATACCGGGGGGCAGTGGCTGAATTCGGATCAGGAGGCGGCGGATCGAGCTGACACATGCGCCGCCCGTGACGTTTGCACCTGTCCGGTGCTATCGGTTCCGCTGCGCCCAGTCTTTCGGCCCGCATCCCTCGAGACGCGAGAACACGCGCGAAAAATGACTCTGGTCGAAAAATCCGCAGTCCGACGCGATGCTGGCCAGGCTCGCATCGGTTGCCCGCAACAGCGATTTCGCGCGCTCGATACGGCGCTTGAGCAGCCACTGATGGGGCGTGCTGCCGGTGGTCTGCTTGAAGGCTTCGCCGAAGTAGCTGGTGGAGAGATTGCACTCGCGTGCGAGATCGGCGATCGACGGATTGTCGTGCAGGTGGGACGCGAAATAATCCTCGATGCGCCGCATCTGCCAAGGAGCGAGTCCGGAGCGGCGTGGCCGGAGCACCGGATCGGCTCGGCCATAGCGTGTGACGACGTGTTCGCAAAACGCCAGCGCGAGGTAATCGATGAACAGCGCACTCGTCAGGTCGGGCTGCTGCAGGACCGTCTGCAGCATATGCGACAGACTGAACAGCACCGGGTCGCTGGCGCCGAGATGCGGCTGCACGAGTCCTCCTATGCGCCGGCGCCGCTTTTGATCGGTGAACTCCTCGATCGCACCCTGGGCCAGATAGAGCCGCATGGTATCGAACGGCATGTCGAGACGGCGCGTCGGGCTCGCGCGCAGGTCGAGCAGATAACAGCTGCCGGGGCTGCTCGATGCGGAAGCATCGAGGTTGCCGCTTGAATAACGGAGGCCGGGATCGGGGCCGAGTATCAGCGGCATCTGGAAGACAAAGGCTTCCTCCGGTTGCGGCGTGAGCGAGCGCCCCGGTTGAGGCCGCGGGTTGATCAACCGGGTGAACGAGATCGGTTGCCCGTGGGAGAAAACGCCGGCCCGTACGGTGGGCGCATCTCGCAGGAGAAACCGTCTGGCGAGCGTGTCGTCTGCAACGGGTTGCCCGAAATCGACAGGATCCTTGTCGTTCATTCATCGCGCCCTGGAGTGCGCCCGTTCGGGCGTGGTGTGCCTTTACCCGACGGCGTGTTCAAACGAAATCTGGCCCAATTTAGCGCAATTCGATGACGGCCGCGCGATGGGTGCTGTGACGCGCGAGACGCTGTCCGATTGCGGGCGCGACGCGCACTGCAATGGCGCGGTACGCACTCGCGCGAACCCGGAAAGTGCGCGGGTTTCGTTGCGCGCGCCAATGCTGGGCGGCTTCGTCAGCGTGAAGTCAGCGACGTCTGCCCGACGTGCGATGCCGGATCCCAGCCGCCGCCGAGTGCCTTGAACGTCGAGATCGCCGCACGCGCGGATTCCGTTTGCGCTTGCGCACGCGCGTCGGCGGCCTGGAGCAGCGTCTCGTTGGCGTGCAATACGTCGATGAAACTCGCCGCACCGCTGCGGTACGCGGTCATCGACGCATCCTTGGCGCGGGAAAACGACGACTCGGCATGCGACAGCGTGGCCGCCTGCGCCTGTCGGTTCACCAATGACGAGAGCGAGTTTTCGACGTCCTCGGACGCGCGGAGCACGGCCTGCCGATAGGCCGCGAGCGCTTGCGCGTCGGCGCCTTTCGCCGCTTCGACATCGGCGCCGATGCGCACGAAATCGAACAGGCGCCAGCGCAGCCCGACGAGGCCGGCCGCCTGGTTGGCGCCGCCCGAGAACAACGTGCCGGTGGCGGCGGAGGTCGCGCTGCCGAGGAAGGCGTTCAGCGAGACCGTCGGGTAGTACTCGCCGATCGCGGCGCCAATGCGCGCATTGGCCGCAGCGAGGTGACGTTCGGCGGCGATCAGGTCGGGACGTCTTTGCAGCAGATCGGCTGGCGTGCCCATTTCCGCGAGCGACGGCGCAACGGGGATCAGGGACGGCGGGCTCAACTCCGCGCGGTGCGTGCCGGGAGGGGAGCCGATCATCACGTCGAGGGCGTTCGACGCTGCATCGAGCGCCGCGAGCAGGACGGGCACGCCGGCCTGAACCTGGTCGAGCGCACCCTGCGCCTGCTGAACCTGATAGTCGGCCGCCGCGCCTTTCGAATACAGGAGTTTCACGTCCGCGAGAAGCGCCTGCTGCGTCTGCACCTGCCGGGTCGCGATGTCCAGACGGGCCTGGAGCCCCCGGATCGTGACGTAAATGTCCGCGGTCTGGGCCGCGACGGCAAGGCGAGTGGCGACCGCCGCCGCCTGCGTCGCCGAGTAATCGGCGAGCGCGGCTTCACGCTGACGGCGCAGACCGCCGAAGATGTCGATCTCCCAACCGGCCTCCAGGTTGGTTTCGTACTCGGTGCCCCAGCGCGAGTAACCCGGCGTGGCATTGAGCAATTGTCCCAGCGGCGTGTCGACGGACTGATAGGCGCGTGCGGCCGACGCGGAAACCGAGGCCGACGGAAGAAGCGCCGCGTTGGCCGTGCCGAGGCGCGCACGCGCCTGAGTAATTTGCGCAACGGCCTGGGCCAGGTCCAGGTTCTGCGCCAGCGCCCGCGAAACGTAACGCGTGAGCAGCGGGTCGTTGAAGCTTTCCCACCACGCGGACAGATCGGCAACCGGAGCCTTTGCCGTGCCGGCGGGCGGCTGGGTCATGTAGTGCTGCGCCAGCGGCGCATCCGGGCGGTGGTAGTCGGGACCCACGGCGCACGCCGAGAGGGCGGCGACGCTGGTCAGGAGAACAAGTGAACGGTGCAGGGGCATGATCATTTCGGGAGCGCAACGGTGAGCGGATATTGTGACCAATATACAATATGGTCACACGTTGTCAACTCGCGAGTGAGGGGCTAAGCTTGAGACATGAACAAACCGACTCCCTCCGCCTCCCCGTCCCGCGGCCCCTCGGACCACGAAGTTCGCGCCCAGATCGTCGACGCCGCAACGGAATACTTCAGCCGCTACGGCTACGAAAAGACCACCGTTTCCGACCTTGCGAAGGAAATCGGGTTTTCAAAAGCCTATATCTACAAATTCTTCGATTCCAAACAGGCGATCGGTCAAGTCATCTGCGCGAATCGCCTCGCCGCGATGATCACCGCCGTCAAGGAAAACATCGACGGCGTACACAGTGCGACGGAAAAATTTCGCCGTATGTTCAAGACCTTGCTTTCATCCGGAAGCGAGCTCTTCTTCCAGGATCGCAAGCTTTACGACATCGCCGCCGTGTCGGCCGCATCACCCTGGCCATCGGTCCAGGGTTATGAGGACCAGATCCGGCAACTCGTCGCCGAGATCCTGCGGCTCGGGCGCGAAACCGGCGAATTCGAACGCAAGACCCCGCAGGACGAGGCGGTGAACGCGATCTTCCTGGTGATGAAGCCCTATTTCAATCCGCTGCTGCTCCAGTACAACCTCGAGGGCGCGGAAGAGGCGACGACCCAACTTGCGAACCTGGTACTCAGAAGTCTCGCTCCATGAATCTTGTTGTGACTGTTGACTGAATTGGTCACCGGTATCAGAATGAGGGCTCCTGTTCTTTGCGAGAGGGGACCTCATGTTCCGGCGCCATCATTTTGTCTACACATTGGGCGTGGCTTCGCTTGCGCTCGCGGCATGCGGCGAGCATCCGGCCGCTGATCCGCGTACCGAGGCGCCACTTGTGCGTACGAGCGCCGTTCACGGCGCGGCGGGGGCGAGCCGGTCGTTTTCGGGTGTCGTGGGCGCCCGCGTTCAGAGCGATCTCGGTTTCCGGGTTCAGGGCAAGGTCATCGAGCGGCTGGTCGACGCGGGCCAGACGGTCAAGCGCGGCCAGCCGCTGATGCGCATCGATCCGATCGATCTGGGGCTGCAGGCCCGTGCACAGCAGAAGCTCGTGGATGCCGCGCAGGCGCGCGCGACGCAGACGGCCGCTGACGAGGCGCGCTATCGGGATCTCGTCGCGGCAGGCGCGGTTTCGGCATCGACCTATGACCAGCTCAAGGCGGCTGCGGACTCCGCCAAGGCCCAGCTCGTCGCGGCGCAGGCGCAGGCCGTGCTCGCCAACAATGCGTCCGGCTACGCTGTTGTCATGGCGGACGCCGACGGCGTGGTGGTCGAGACGCTGGCGGAGCCCGGCCAGGTCGTCGCGCCGGGACAAATCGTCGTGCGGCTCGCGCATGCCGGCCCCCGCGAAGCCGTCGTCCAGCTTCCCGAGACGCTGCGTCCCGCATCCGGCTCGATTGCCGAGGCGACGCTGTACGGCGCGGCCCAGAAGCCTGTTCCCGCCGTCCTGCGCCAGCTCTCCGACTCCGCCGATCGGCTGACACGGACCTACGAGGCGCGGTACGTCCTCCAGGGCGCGCTGTCGAATGCGCCGCTCGGCGCGACCGTGGCGCTCGATCTCGCCGGCGATGCCGGCCACGCACCCGCCGGCATGGTGGTCCCGGTCGGCGCCGTGTTCGATCCGGGCACGGGCACCGGGGTCTGGACGGTCGACCGGGCCCAATCGCGCGTGACCTGGCGCAAGGTGCGTGTCACCGCATTGAGCGACGACAGTGCGACGGTGACGGGCGACCTTCGCGACGGCGACCAGGTCGTCGCGCTCGGTGCCCAGTTGTTGCACGACGGAGAGCATGTGCGTCTCGCCAACGACAAGATGATCGCGGCATCCGTCTCCGCGCAAGGAGCGGCGCAATGAGCGGTTTCAACTTGTCGGCGCTCGCGGTGCGGGAGCGCTCGGTCACGCTGTTTCTGATCATCCTGATCTCGATCGCCGGCGTGGTTGCCTTCCTGAAACTGGGGCGGGCCGAAGATCCGCCCTTTACCGTCAAGTCGATGACGGTCATCACGGCATGGCCCGGCGCGACCGCGCAGGAAATGCAGGACCAGGTGGCCGAGCCGCTCGAAAAGCGCATGCAGGAACTGCGCTGGTACGACCGGACGGAGACCTATACGCGTCCGGGGTTGGCCTTCACCACGGTGACCTTGCTCGACAGTACGCCGCCCGCGGACGTGCCCGAGGAGTTCTATCAGGCGCGCAAGAAGCTGCATGACGAAGCGGGCAACCTGCCGCCCGGCGTGATCGGCCCGCTCGTCAACGATGAGTACTCCGACGTAACGTTCGCGCTTTTCGCGCTCAAGGCAAAAGGCGAGCCGCAACGAGTGCTGGTGCGCGACGCCGAGGGATTGCGCCAGCGGCTTCTTCATGTGCCGGGCGTCAAGAAGGTGAACATCATCGGCGAGCAGGCGGAACGGATCTATGTCTCGTTTTCGCACGACCGGCTCGCGACACTCGGCGTGACGCCCCAGGAGATCTTTGCCGCGTTGAACAACCAGAACGTTCTGACGCCAGCCGGTTCGATCGATACGGCGGGCGCGCAGGTCTTCATTCGTGTCGAAGGCGCGTTCGACAAGCTGCAGACCATTCGTGACACGCCGATCGTCGTTCAGGGCCGCACGTTGAAGCTCTCCGACGTGGCGACCGTCGAACGCGGGTACGAAGACCCGGCCACGTTCCAGATTCGCAACAACGGCGAACCGGCGTTGCTGCTCGGCGTCGTGATGCGGGACGGCTGGAACGGGCTCAACCTCGGCAACGCGCTCGACGCGGAGGTCGCATCGATCAATGCCGGGATGCCGCTGGGCATGAGCCTCACGAAGGTGACCGACCAGGCCGTCAATATCCATTCGGCCGTCGACGAATTCATGGTCAAGTTCTTCGTCGCGCTGCTCGTGGTGATGGTCGTGAGCTTCGCGAGCATGGGATGGCGCGTCGGCATCGTCGTGTCGGCGGCAGTGCCGCTGACGCTCGCGGGGGTCTTCGTCGTGATGGCCGCCACGGGCAAGAGCTTCGACCGCATCACGCTCGGTTCGCTGATTCTCGCGCTGGGCCTGCTCGTCGACGACGCGATCATCGCCATCGAAATGATGGTCGTGAAAATGGAGGAGGGCTACAACCGCGTCCAGGCGTCGGCTTACGCGTGGAGCCATACGGCCGCGCCGATGCTGTCGGGCACGCTGGTCACGGCGGTCGGCTTCATGCCGAACGGCTTCGCGCGCTCGACGGCCGGCGAATACACGAGCAACATGTTCTGGATCGTCGGCATCGCGCTGATCACATCGTGGGTCGTGGCCGTCGTCTTCACGCCGTACCTCGGCGTCAAGCTGTTACCCGACATTGCCGTGATCGAAGGCGGCCACGAAGCGATCTACAACACGCGGAACTACCAGCGTTTTCGCCGTTTCCTCGGACGCGTGATCGGACGCAAGTGGATGGTCGCCGGGATCGTGGTGGCATCGTTCGTGGTTGCCGTGATGGGCATGGGACTGGTGAAGAAGCAGTTCTTCCCGACGTCCGATCGCCCGGAAGTGCTCGTCGAAGTGCAGATGCCCTATGGGACGTCGATCGAGCAGACCGCGTCGGCAACGGAAAAGGTCGAGGCGTGGCTCGCGAAGCAGCCGGAAGCGCAGATCGTGACCTCGTACATCGGGCAGGGCGCGCCGCGCTTCTATCTGGCCATGTCTCCGGAGTTGCCGGATTCGTCCTTCTCGAAGATCGTGATCCGCACGAGCGATGAGCACCAGCGGGAAGCGCTCAAATTCCGTCTGCGCAAGGTCGTCGCCGAAGGATTGGTGCCCGGGGCGCAGGTTCGCGTCACGCAGCTGGTGTTCGGCCCTTACTCGCCTTACCCCGTTGCGTTCAGGGTCATGGGCCCGGACGCGGGGACGTTGCGCGCCATCGCCGCGCAGGTCGAGCGGACCATGAAGGCCAGCCCGATGATGCGAACGGTGAACGCCGACTGGGGGCCGCGCGTTCCCACCGTGCATTTCACGCTCGATCAAAATCGTCTCGGGTCGTTCGGGCTGACGTCCAGCTCGGTCGCGCAGCAACTGCAATTCCTGCTGACCGGCATTCCCGTCACGCACGTGCGCGAGGACATTCGTTCGGTGGAGCTGGTCGCGCGTTCGGCGGGAGACACCCGGCTCGACCCGCAACGGATCGAGGGATTCACGCTGATCGGTAACGCAGGGCAGCGGGTGCCGCTCTCGCAGGTCGGCAAGGTCGACATCCGCATGGAGGATCCGATCCTGCGCCGTCGCGATCGAACGCCGACGATTACCGTGCGTGGCGATATCGCCGAAGGATTGCAACCGCCCGACGTGTCGACCGCGATGCTCGCGCAATTGCAGCCCATCATCGCGAAGCTGCCGGGCGGCTACCGGATCGAGGAGGCCGGCTCCATCGAGGAGGCCAACAAGGCGACCAATGCGCTCGCGCCGCTGTTCCCGATCATGATTGCGCTGACGCTGCTCATCATCATTTTCCAGACGCGCTCGATTGCCGCGACCATGATGGTGTTCGCGACCAGTCCGCTGGGTTTGATCGGCGTGGTGCCGACACTCCTGCTGTTCAATCAGCCCTTCGGCATCAACGCATTGGTGGGGCTCATTGCGCTCTCCGGCATCCTGATGCGCAACACGCTGATCCTGATCGGCCAGATCGAAGAGAACACGCGTGCGGGCATGGCGCCGTTCGATGCGGTAGTGGAGGCCACCCTGCAGCGCTCGAGGCCCGTGATCCTGACTGCGGTTGCCGCGATGCTTGCGTTCATTCCGCTGACCCATTCCGTGTTCTGGGGCACGCTGGCCTATACGCTGATCGGAGGAACTTTCGCAGGAACGATACTGACGTTGGTGTTTCTGCCAGCTATGTACTCGATCTGGTTCAAGATCCGGCCCGGGGCAGAGGAAAGCCACTCTGCGCTCGAACCCAGCGCCAGCGTGACTTTGTAGACATGTGGGCTTTGTCACGTTACGGAGGGTGATCGCGTAGGATGCCGGAATGACGAATCCCAAATCGCTTTACCACGGCCATCGTTTCCCAGCTGCGATCATCAGCCTGGCAGTCCGATGGTACTTCCGGTTCCAGCTCAGTCTGCGCAACATTGAGGAACTGCTGTTCGAACGCGGTGTCATCGTCAGCCACGAAACCATCCGTCGCTGGTGCGACAAATTCGGTGCAGTCTTCGCGGGCTGCGCGAAGACTGTACGACGCAAGACCGGCAGCACCTGGCACCTCGACGAGAAGTTCGTGACTCTGCGCGGCGAGCCTTATGTGCTGTGGCGCGCCGTCGACGAGCATGGCGCCGAACTCGACATCCTGCTGCAGAAGCGGCGTGATAAAGCTGCCGCCAAACGTTTCTTCCAGCGAGTGCTGCATTCCTTTCCGGCGCCGCGAAAGATCGTTACCGATCAGCTGCGCAGTTATCCTGCTGCGAAGGCGGAGTTACCGGAACTGGCGAACGTGAAGCACGTGTTCGTGAAGGCCTGTGCGCGCGTGAACAACCGTGTTGAGAACAGCCATCAACCCACCCGCGAACGCGAGCGACGCATGCGAGGGTTTCGCGACCCGAAGCGAACTCAGGCCTTCCTCGCGAGCTTCGGACCGATCCGTCAGCATTTCGCCTTGAAGCGACATCTACTGCGCGCCTCTCTTTATCGCAAACACCTTGCCGCACGTTTCTCGACGTGGCATGAATTCACCGAAGTCCCCCCCATTCCGTCTGCAGCATGACGCAGCGGGTCACTCTTACGCTCGCTCCGTACTTACTCGGCTAACTTGACAAAGCCCGCGCTCGTTGTGCACGGAATCCCCCCGACGACGCAACGCTTTCAGATCAGGCTCGAGATGAGGTGACAACCACATGTCGCCCGATGCCCATGCCGGGCGATCGGGATACCGCCGTCCGTCATCGAAGAATCACCTTCCTCTATGACGTTAGGTGACACATCTGGGTGCTGCGGACACGACACTCGATCCCCCTTACGAGAGACGTAGCGACCGTCAAAACGCATGGTTGCAGACCCTGTTTCAACTTTACCGCCATGATCAGTGCTGTCTCCGACTCGGATGAGATTAATTGACATTTCGGTCATTTACCCGAGCAGGAATCTTTGCAGCGTTGCCCGACCTAGTCATCAAATCTACGTATTTCTTATATGCCGGACGCGCTTTCTGCGAGTCGCCCATATCCCAATAGGAATCAGCTATGTTAAGCCAAGCCACCGCTCTATTGGGAGCAACGGACAATACCGTTTCCAAAACCGAAACCGCCTCACCGTTCCGCTTAACGAGCTGAAGGGCGTATGCATAGTCGTTAAGCGATGAAATCAAGATATCACGCGTATTTCTCTCGTGCAGCCACTTCTCTTGATACGAGGTTATGTATGGGGAAAGAATGTCAACAGCATTTCCCGGGAGGTTGCTTTTCAGGAAAATAATCGCCTCCGAATGCACCATGGAAAGATAATAGGTATATTTTTCCCTAAGACCATTCCCGCCATTCACAATTTTGTACGCACCAGTAAGATCTATATCATCAGCGCAAACACCTTGGACGGCCGCCTCTTTTACCTCTATAGCTGAATTATTGACACTCGCCACCATGCGACGACCCGCGACGCCCCTTGCACTCAGATCTGCTATTTCATTATGAACTGGAGCAAGTTCCACATCAAGGAGACCATTTTCCAGCTTTGTCTCCTTGGATTTGATATAGCAATCTGCCGAAGTGGACGCACCTGCTGCCGGTGCCCCACCAGAAAGCGTCAGCGTATAACTACCGTCACGTTGAGCTAAGGCGGCATCTGCACCCTGAGCAGAATAGAACTTCACCGAACCCTCGGCGCTCGCAAAAAGAGGGTAAAAAACAAACAACCCAAAAATCGTTATTTTAGTAATCTTTCTCATTGGCAAGCTCCCGCTGCGCTTTCACTCGTTCCGAAACAAATCTCTTTCCCACATTTTCTTGCTCAGCAGCCGACGAATGAATAAACCGGACAAGATTACCATGCGAGTCCTTTCTTCCGCGCTCTGCGTAGATAGCGTCAATCAGCTTTACATCGTAATCTCGCGTCTCGGTTGGCGGCCCAAGGGTACTCATCGCAGTCGTGACAACATCAGTCGCCGGCCCATGCTGCACACAAGTTGACCAAATGACATCATTCAAGGCATGAGAATGGTATCTCATGTCAACATGCTGCGAATCTGCAATTGTCTGAATCTGTATGTCGTAATGTGTCACTCTTGTAAATGTATGCTCGGCTTCGTGAAATTTTGATTCATCCGACTTAACGAGCTCTCGCCACTTATCCGAAAATTCTGAAGACCCGGGCGTTAATCCATCGAACGCTCCCGGCCAAGGAAATCCAGACCACGTAACAAACTGCTTCGCTCTTCCGCCAATTACCGTGGTACCGTTTCTCTGACGAGTCTGGCTCGTAAACTGATACGAGCCGTAGGAGACCCCACCTGGATCGCCGCTACCGCCGGAAATGGCAATCGGTCCTCGACCACTAGTCTCATAAAATGTCGAGAGTCCACCAAGATCGTAATCGCGCCGCTTTCTAACAGTGGCCAAGAAATTCGAAAGCAATCCTATTGGATGAAGGTGCCAAGGCGAAAGGTCCGAGGGGAACCCATCGACCCCTTGTATTTTCTCCCACCACTGAAGCTTCGCGAGTCGGTCAAGCTCTGTCTTCCACATCTCAGTTTGCTTCTGCATGAGCGGAGTGAGTTCCTCCCATTTTCCGAGACCGCCACCCCATTCGGTTTCATTGCGCACAACAAGATGCGAAACCGCTTCAGCCATCCACCGCGTTTCCAGTGCATGTTTCAGTTCCTGCGCCGATACCTTCCCATCGGTGTTCGTATCGATCGCCTTTTCGAGCTTCGTGATGAGTTCGCCAGCGTTTACTTTCGCAGCCTCGCCCATAAACTCGGTACCGTCCTCATCTGCCAGATATTGCTCGGTCGTATGGACATGACGTTTGAACATATCTGACGGGCTCACACTGCCGTTGTCGACCAATTCGAAGCCTGGCCATTCCCACGGACTCCGGAATTGTACGTGCGGGTGGCCGGTATCACAGATCCAACCCTGTCGTTCCGACCCGTCCTTCGAACCGATCTTGATGTTCCACCAATGGTGGTCTTTGTCGTCGACCGCGATATTGCCGGCGCCAAGCTTGCCGAGTTCGGCACGCTGTAAAACGTCCCGAAAGTCTGCCCCTGGGCCCGCTGCCCTAGAAACGTCCAGCGGAAAGTTTTGCCAACCTGGAACATTCCCGGTGCTGATCGTATCTGCGAGAGCGCTTTCGACCCACATCGGCTTCCCGACGTCAGTGAGGGTTTGCGTGGCCTTGTGTTTCCCCTTAGCTGGTTGATTTGTCACGCTCTTCGGCTGCACCTTCACCCAACGCGAGCTTTTTGGGTCGCCTAGCGGCACAAGCTTCAATCCCGCTTGGGTCAGCTTCTGATCCGGCTCTGGAATGTCGCTTACCAGTTGGGCCCCCGGTTCGATTTCAAGAAGTGGCTTGTTGTTGTCGTTCAGCTCTTTCGCGCGAGCGCGGCTTTTCTCCATGAAGTCCTTGAAATCCGAACCGGCAAACACTTCGAGGTGCAACATAGGAAAGTTCGGCTGGGGTGGCATCGGACTTGCCTTCATTGGCCATTGATACTGACCAACATGAGCGAGGACCTCGCCAGCATTGACTTTCTGCGGGTCCTTTAGAATGACGACCGCATCTAGCGGCGTCGGATCTACAACCGCATCCAGCTCCCCCTTGAAAAGGTAGCTCCAAGGTGCTTGAGAGGATACCGGTTTGCCAACAACCGCAGGCAGAATCGTCCCCGATTTAATCGCCTTGATCTTTATCCAGTCCTTGTGTGCGGGATCGCCTTCACCTGCAATCACTTCGGCTCCGGTTGGTAACAGACCGAGGATCTTACTCTTGCCGTCAGGCTGCTCTCGAATGTGCAACCCTGTCGCTAGAACCGGCGGACCCATATCTTGATCGCTACTTGCGGACGACGGCTCGTCTCCGTTGGCGTTCTGATTAGGTAGATTGCCGGCCGGATCGCCAGGTGCTGAAGGCGGCTGCGCAGGTGCCTTCGGCTTGTCAACGGTTTGTGTGTCTTTGGCCTTCGCACCAACACGATAGTAGCGGTCGCCTTCCCAATACGACATCGGAGCGGGAAGCGACGGATCAGGCTTCGGATTGGATTTGGCCTGCTCGATCGCCTTCTGATAGGTCTTCCAATCCATCGTGTGCATGTACAAGCTGAAGAACACGAGGGGTTTGTCGTTTGCCGGTTTGCCGCTGGGCGGTGTGTCGGCGGCGGGAGTAGATGTCGGAGGCGTGGCAGTTGGGGCCGATGCTGGCGCGGTTGCCGGCGCCGATGCGGGCTTCTCAGGTTGCTTCGGTGCCGGTTTCGGCGGTAATGGTGGCAATTTCAGTTCATGCCTAACCAATACAAAGCCGGTCGAGTAGTGCGCCAGACCAGCGTTGTTTGGATATGTCGTCTCCTCATACTCCTTGTTCAGCCTGTACGCAACGATCTTGCCGTCCGCGATCGCGCGCACCCCGCTGTCCTGCTTCAACATCTCCGCGCTGCCGGCGGCGAAATGCACGCCTCCGTGCCACATCCCGCTGACGCCCAGCGGATAAAAGCCGTTCTCGCATTTCGCCAGCGCCTTGAAGTAAGTCATCGGGTCAGTCGCGTCATTCTGGCCCACCGGCGTGAAGGGATACGCCCAACTCAGCGGGGTATCAGCGGGCTCGGCTGGCTTCGGCTCTGGATGTGGCGCGGCCGGCGGATGGTGTTTCTTTTTGGGGGCTGTCTTGCTCATATTTCCCGACTCGGATTCGGTTTCAAGATTTTTTTGTTGATGCCTGCTGTACCGGGGTTCTTACCCAGAGAACACCGTAAAACGCCCGCCGTCGGCCGATACCGGCGACGAGTGAAGCGGATTCTGGAGCGACCCACTCGCGGCACCTGCTTTTTCCCAATTCGCGCATTTTTCCAAAATTTGCCCCGACGTTGCGTTCTCAATCATGTTCGCCGTCAACTTGATATATGAGCCGTTCGCGCCAATCCATATCTCGTCAGCTGACAAGTACATCTTCTTCCCTGCCGTGATCTTCACATCCTGCGAGGCCGCCAGGCTCATCGAGTCATTCTGGGCTTGTAAGTCAATCGGGCCACCTGCAGCGTAGATTTTGACACCGAGCTTTTGCGCAAACAGGCTGATCTGTTCCAGTACGCTGGCGAGCAAAGCCCGGCCGGCGGCAAGATTGATATCCTCCCCGGCAACCATATTGGTTTGCTTGTTTGCCGTGATGTGGGCTGACCCTTGAGTCGACGCGGCGATCCCTTCCGGGCTCGACAGCAGCATGATCGGCTTCGCGAACCCGTTCGCGTTGCCGGTGCCGCCACCTGCCGTACGGCCACCCTTGCTTGTGCCGGCCACCGCTTGCTGCGTGGCGTCGGTGAATGCTTTTAGCGCATCGCGGCCGCGTTGTTGGCTTTGCGCCCGGTTCGTCTCGCTCGCCTTCGAAGTCGTCTCCAGCAACGCTTCGGCGCGGGTAAGCTGTTCAGACGCTGGTCCCGTACTCAGTGGTTGCGTGGAAGCGGGTTGCGTCGAGACGTAGAGACCTTGTTCAGCCCTCACAGCACCATAGGCTAGTGACTTGAGGTCGAATCCGTGGCCGATAAATGCGCCACGTGTATTCCCCGAGTGCTGGATTAGGTAGCCCAGATGAAGGTGGCTGCTATAGCTGGTTGAGTACAAATGCACGCGATTTTGACCGGTGGCGTCGTCCATCATGAGTTGGTTGTAGCCATCGCCACCATACTCGCGTGACAACAAGCCCGAGGTCAGGCCATGCGTGTGCCATTCAGGCATGCTTTTCCCGCCGTGCATCCTGGAAAGGATCACGGGGCGATCGCAATCGCCGTTGATGAAGCCGATCAAGCATTCGTCGTTCTTGCGCAGCGGGAACATGCCACCGCGTTTGTAGCCCGCATCGGGCATGGCCGCGCGTATCCACGCAGACACGTTCTGGTCACCATCGTTAAGCCGATCAGATGTCAGCCGAATTTTTGCGCGAAGCATGTCGTCCGTATAGATTTCCTCTTCGTCCGGCCCTCCGACGATGCCGGTCTGCAACTGCATAACAGGCTTCTTGTGTTCGAACGGGCTGCGAAAGGCAACACTGCGTCGTTGAGCTTCGATCTCGACGTGGAAAAAGCCAACACCTCCGTCGTCATGCCGCACCGCCGAACCTACGCCCGTAGCACGTGCTTGCTCGACCTCTGCACGAAGGCTCTTGCGAAAACGCAT
This sequence comes from Burkholderia sp. 572, assembly GCF_040545135.1. Taxonomy (NCBI): domain Bacteria; kingdom Pseudomonadati; phylum Pseudomonadota; class Betaproteobacteria; order Burkholderiales; family Burkholderiaceae; genus Burkholderia; species Burkholderia sp. 572. Next base: position 24,420 of record NZ_JBEPLH010000045.1, read on the forward strand.
CAGGTTCTCAAGCCCAGGTACGTTGTTCTGGATCAGCCAATTCACGGAAAGAATCGCCATTTCGCGATCCTGCTCCGATTGCGCATCGTGCACGGGGTGCCCCGTCAATACGCCGTAGCGACCCGGCCAGGCGCAACGTAATGCACCTACACCGTAGAAGCGCTGCGCACGCGAGCGCCATCCCTGAGTAACATAGTTGGCCTGACTTTCGCCCATATCGTGGTCGGACCATGTATGCGAGCCCGTGTAGTCGTACTGTTCGCCCAAGCCAGGTACATCGTCCAGGTCGAGCGCCGGCATGGTGACATGTTTGGGGAGGTCAGGGCGCTTATAGTCGAATGTCCCAGTGTCGAGTTCAGCCGACTGAATTTCTTGAGAATCGACCCATTCGCAGAGACCGTCGAATTCCTCGTCTTGTACGGAGCGGCTGAACGAAATGGTCTTGTGTGTCAGTTCGGGGACGGAGAAAAGATCGTCCATGATGACGATCTTGTGTGACTTGCCGTCCTCCGCCACTTCGAAACGCGGAAACACGCCGAGCTCCTCAAATGTGCGATGGACGTAGTTCCAGTCGGACTCCCATTGCACACGCTGCGAATAGGAGCGCAACGCTTGGCGTAGTTGCCAGGTGAAATTGCCAGTTGCCTGCGGATATTTTCCGAGCACGTCCGCCACCGTTTGCTGCGCGGGCGTCTCGATCCAGTCGCGCCGGTCGCTACCAAGCCGAAGGAGGGCGAGGTACGAATTAAATCGGAGCTGGTAATAGGTATTGGCTCCATCCCCGCCCAGGCGACTGAATGCGGTCACATAACCGTGAATCGGCATTTCACTTCCATCAACCTGGCGAATCCACAGCGTCACGGACTGCCGGATCAGCGCCTTGGCCTGAATTGATTCAAGCTGCGTCGACGTTGCGTCTATCGTAAATTCGAAGTCTCGTCCAAGGCATGCACGACCCCGAACATAGAGTGGGATCAAGCGGTTTTCGCCCAGCGGCGTATCAAGTCGGACGATCCGTCCCAATTGCACGTATTGCGCACGCAGCGCTTTGTTCAACAGATCAGAAACCATCAAGCAACCCCGTGCGATGTGCAAAGAAAAAACAGCCGCCGAGCAACGTCGGGCGGCGAACTGGCGCCACATTAACAGGAGAAGGCTCAATCTCTCGGCAGCTTGCTCGGCCTTCAGGCGTTGGCGAAACGCGGCTCGTTGAGTGATACGGACTCAACGATTCATATTATCAAAAGGTCGATTCTACGCCGCCTCGAGCTAACGATGCTTTACATTAGCCGCTCCTCGACCCATGACGGCACATAATTACACTCGTTAATTAATTGAATGGCGTTTGAAAGAAATAGTGCTGCCTCTTTTTTTCACGTTGAGCGGGACTATTCCGATTTCCGTGCTAATTCATGGTGAGCGTTCCGCCAGGGTCGTGTGGCGCCGTGTTGAGTCGCTTCAATAATCACCGAGATAAATCGATGGATCGCCGCTCGTCGCTCGGCTAGACACGCATCCTGGAGGTTTGGCTGAGTGGTTCGACCGCAAGACCCGCCGGGATGCGGGTTGCATAGAGCAGCTGAAGTCGGAGTGATCGAGCGCAACCTGCAGTTGCCCAGCGAAGTAGGATTGGGACCTCCACCACTAAGTAGCGGCCCTTGATCTCGTGCGTACGCCAGCGCGAGTACCTGACCTACGGCGAGACCGTGCAGTGCTGATCACCCAGCTTACGACCACCGGGCGAAGGTAGTTTTTCGCACGAGGGCGCACGCACCGATCAGCTTGGAATCACTCGATAGGTCTCGCCTACGCGTTCGATCGAATACCAACGCGCCCCTCCGTACTCCGGCCTTGTACTATCTCGACGGGCGTAGAGCATAGCGAGCATGCGCACGATCTCGCCTGGTTCCGGAAGTCGATCGAGATCGCCGCGAAGAACCACACTTTTCCCATTGATAGTTACGGAGAGCCTTCGGTTCCGTTCGAGCGGCTTCGCCGCCGCGGGGTCTCGCGCCCCCGAAGAACGACCACTACCGCCTTCGGCAACTGCCCACATGGCAAGATCGCCGATCGATGGTGCGTGGCCAAGCATTGCGCTTTCGACAATCCAACCATCGAGCAGAGACATCTACTCCTCTCGCTTATCCAGACCACTGAAAGCAACAAAAATCGCGCTCAAAAGTGCAACGATGAGCGCTCCAGGCGCCACTATGCTTGACCAATATACTGCCACTGGATCGGTACGATGCTCCATTCCGTAGACGATCGCGACAACTGCGGCCGCAAAGGAGATTGTCGCCGTGCGGAAGAGGGAGCTTCGATTTGTTCTACGCATGTCGTCCGTTTCTCTAAGCCTGTAGGTGATCGCTTCGGGCGTGGCATGAAGGCGATCCCGGCGATCGCCATTCCGTGCGACAGGGACGGCGAACTCATGGCCGCCGCTCCGTGTTTTCCGCCGCGCGATCGCGAGCCGGCTGCTCTTTCGCACGCTGGAGCTCGCGAACAACTTCATCGGCCTGTCGCAGGGCCCGCCACGCGCCGATCGCCATAAGCACGATGAGAACCGGCATCAGATACAGCATGTTCGTCGCGAGGTCGTGGGCCAGGCCGCCGACAACAATGAACCAATCGGAATGCATGAGTGCCTCTGTAGGTCGAACGCGCGCTCAGGCGGTGGCCGCCGGCGCCGGCACTTACGCTGCGCTTAGTGCCCAAAGCATTATTCAGGATTTCATTTTACATAATGCTGATGATCATTTTTTGATTCTGTAGTGGCTAGATTGAAATGTCCGCTTTTGGCTACATAGAAATGTCCGCTTTCGTGCCGCGTAAGCTGTTCGGCCGCCGGGTGTCCGGCGCCGG
>NZ_JBEPLH010000046.1:0-22942 GCF_040545135.1 Burkholderia sp. 572
ACGCCGATGATAGTGCGGATTCCCGTGTGAAAGTAGGTAATCGTCAGGCTCCCTAAGCCAGAAACCCCCGCCCGAAAGGCGGGGGTTTTTGCATTTCGGCGACGAAAATATATCTGCGTTTGGAGAAAGGGCACGTCATTCATCCCCTCTACCTGGCGCGCCGGCCCGATCACTCAGCTGTAATCCTGCAGTCAAACCCTGCCCCGAAACGAAACCACGCGATTTGATACGATCGAAGCGGCGCCGGCGATTGCACTCGTCGACGTTCATGTTCGAAACCAGGGCTTGATGGAGAGGGCGGGAATGAATATCGGCGACGCGTCGCGCGAATCCGGAGTCAGCGCAAAAATGATCCGGTACTACGAACAGGTTGGCCTGCTTGCGCCGAGCAAACGTACCGACGCCGGCTACCGGATCTACGGCGCGGACGAAATTCATATCCTGCGCTTCATCCGTCAGGCGCGACGCCTAGGCTTTCTCGTCGAGGACATCCGCAAGCTGCTAACGCTCTGGCAAGATCGTTCCCGCGCGAGCTCAGAAGTGAAGTCGATCGCGCTCGAGCACGTGGCCGAACTCGACAAGCGCATCGCGGAGCTGAGCGACATGCGCGACACGCTGGCCGATCTTGCTGCGCACTGTCATGGTGACGGGCGTCCCGAATGCCCGATTTTGGCGCGTTTGTCCGACCCCGTCAGTGAACCAAATTAGTGCGCGTACTCGAGGATCAAGACGGGCCTCGATTCGATTTCCATAAAAATCAATAGGTTGCGTGAAATTGATGCTCAGCCATTCCAAACAGGAATGGCTTCCATGCAAGTATTTCACTAGCATCTTGGTGCGGCATCGCTATAATTCGGGATAACCCTATACGGGAAATCCCTGAATCTCGATTCACCAGGGGTCCCCCTTCCTTGGAGAACGTCATGATCGCCTACATCGTCGAAAAGCTGAGCAACTGGTTCGAATCCGCAGAACGTGAACGTCGTGAGGCTTACCTCGCCACGTCGTCGGACATCGTCCAGCTCGAAAGCCGTATCCGCTCGCTCGAAACCAACGGCTACTCGCTGTAATCGGAGTCACCGTCAGGTGCCACGTGGCACCGAACGATAAGCAAGCCCCGTATTGACGGGGCTTTGTTTTTTTGTGCGCCGGATCTGGCGCAATCATCAGTGCAGCGCTATGGTATGGGCCTGCTTTTCATCCCGAAGGACACGATCATGCGTTTGCGTCTCGATGTGCGTCGCAGTACCCGCGCGCGTCTCGTTCTCGGCGCGGTGGCGCTTGTCCATGGATTCGCTGTCGCTGCCGCGACGTCGTCCAAACCGCTGATTCTCGATACGCAACGCGGCATCCAGGATGGCAAGGGCGGGTTGGTGCTGCAGACGGCGCCGTTGTCTCCCGAGCCGATCGTCGAGCCGGCAGGCATGCGGGTTCCGGCCGGGCAGGCGCCGAACACGTCGGTTCCGCTGTTCGTCGCGCCGTATATCAATGTACCCGCGTGGGGTGGGAAGCCGGCCAACCAGCCAAGGCTCGCGCCCAGACCGCAGCCGTAACGCGCAGTCGCGTGATCAGTTTCCGCGGTGCTCGATCTGGCAGCGGGCGCCGCTATCCTGTCCCAGCATCTCGACCAGATAGGGCAGTGCCTCGTTCATGCTCTGGGCGAGGGTGTACGGCGGATTCAGGATGAACATCCCGCTGCCGTAGAGACCGAGCCCGTCAGTGGGCGGATTCGACACCGTCAGTGTCAGGTGCAGCCAGTTGTTCGGTTGCAGGCGCTTCAACTGCTCGGGAAAGCGCTGCGATTCCGTTCGCGTCACCTGCGGGTACCAGACGGCATAGCAGCCCGTCGCGAAACGCTTCAGACACTCCGTCACGCAAGTCACCGTGCGCGCGTAATCCTTCTTGTCCTCGTAGGACGGGTCGATCAGCACGAGTGCGCGTCGCGGCGGCGGCGGCAGCAGTGCCTTGATGCCTTCGAAGCCGTCTCCGGCAAAGATCATCGCGCGTCGCCCCGCATCGCGGAAATTGTGGCGCAGCACGTCGATTTCCGTCGTGTGCATTTCGAACAGCCGCATCCGGTCCTGCTCGCGCATCGATCGCCATGCGATGTACGGGGACCCCGGGTAGAAGCGCAGTTCGCCGTCGTCGTTCAGCGCGCGGACTTCATCCACATAGTCGCCCAGCGCTTCCGGCAGGTTCTTTTCGTTCCACAGTCGGCCGATGCCGGTGTCGAATTCCGACGTCTTTGCCGCGTAACCGTCGCGCAGCGAGTACACGCCGGCACCTGCATGTGTGTCGATGTACCAGTACGACTTGTCTTTCTTGTTCAGGTAGCGCAGCAGCTGGACGACGACGGCGTGCTTGAGCACGTCCGCGTGGTTGCCTGCGTGAAAACCGTGACGATAACTGAGCATGGCGGGCTGCCTGAAACGAAAGGTGAATCGATGAAAGCGGTCGATCGGGTGCGGCCGTCAGGCCGGGCGCCGATGCGGGCCGCGTATTGTACGCGAGTGGCCGTGCATCGCCTCATTCGTACGCATCGCCGACCACCTCTTCGATGCGTTGTTTCACATCCGGTGTCAGCTTCGAGGCAACGTCGAGCGCGCGCATGTTGTCGCCGATCTGTTCGACTCGCGACGCGCCCGTGATGACCGAGCTCACGTGAGGATTCGCGAGCACCCACGCGATCGCGAGCTGGCCGGTGCTGCAGCCGAGCTCCGTCGCAATTTCGCCGAGCCGTTCGACGATGTCGTTGGCGGCCTGGTCGGTCAGGCGGTCGCGCATCCAGTCGTACCCCTGTAACTGCGCGCGGCTGCCGGGCGGTACGCCGTTACGGTACTTGCCGGTGAGCAGGCCCGATGCCAGCGGGCTCCAGGTCGTGAGGCCGAGACCGTAGTCGTCGTAGAGCCGTGCATATTCCTTTTCGACCCGCGTGCGGTGGAACAGGTTGTACTGCGGCTGCTCGACAACCGGCTTGTGCAGGTGATGCCGTTCGGCGATCTCGCAGGCAGCACGGATCTCGTCGGCGCTCCATTCCGACGTGCCCCAGTACAGCGCCTTGCCGCGCACGATCATGTCGCTCATTGCCCAGACGGTTTCCTCGATCGGCGTGTTCGGATCGGGGCGATGGCAATAGACGAGATCGACGTAGTCGAGCTGAAGCCGGCGCAGTGAGCCGTCGATGGCGTTCAGCAGGTATTTCCGGTTCAGCGTGTGATACTGGTTCGGCGCTTCGGCGAGCCCCCAGAAGAACTTGGTGGACACGATATAGCTGACACGCGGCCAATCGAGGGACTTGAGCGCATGGCCCATGATTTCCTCGGATTTGCCGCCGGCGTACACCTCGGCGTTGTCGAAGAAATTGACGCCCGCGTCGCGTGCCGCGGCAAGGCATTCGCGCGCGACCCGCTGGTCGACCTGGTTGCCGTACGTCACCCACGAGCCGAGCGAAAGCTCGCTGATCTGCAGGCCGGAGCGGCCTAGCCGTCGATAGTGCATGCGAATCTCCTGCGTGACAGAACCGACCTTAAGCTTAGACGTTTTGCGCGCGAACGGCGGGGCCGATCGTGCACAATGGCGGCTGGCCCGCCGCGTCGATCATGCGATGAACGCCGAGGTGACGGGCACGTACTTTTTCGATCCGACAACGGGAGGAGACGGACATGGCAGCAGATCTGAATGGCAAGACCGCAGTCGTCACGGGCGCCGCGAGCGGCATCGGCAAGGAAATCGCACTCGAGCTCGCGAAAGCGGGCGCGGCCGTCGCGATCGCCGACCTGAACCAGGACGGCGCGAACGCCGTTGCCGACGAGATCGTCAAGGCGGGCGGCAAGGCGATCGGCGTCGCGATGGACGTGACGAACGAGGAAGCCGTGAACAGCGTTATCGACAAGGTGGCCGAAACGTTCGGCTCGGTCGACATCCTCGTGTCGAACGCGGGCATCCAGATCGTCAACCCGATCGAGAACTATTCGTTCTCCGACTGGAAGAAGATGCAGGCGATCCACGTCGACGGCGCATTCCTGACGACCAAGGCCGCGCTCAAGCACATGTACAAGGACGATCGCGGCGGTGTCGTGATCTACATGGGTTCGGTTCACTCGCACGAAGCGTCGCCGCTGAAGTCGGCGTACGTGACGGCCAAGCACGGTCTGCTCGGCCTGGCCCGCGTGCTGGCGAAGGAAGGCGCGAAGCACAACGTGCGCTCGCACGTCGTGTGTCCGGGCTTCGTGCGCACGCCGCTGGTCGACAAGCAGATTCCGGAACAGGCGAAGGAACTCGGGATCAGCGAAGAGGAAGTGGTGAAGAAGGTGATGCTCGGCAATACGGTCGACGGCGTGTTCACGACGGTGCAGGACGTCGCGCAGACGGTGCTGTTCCTGTCGGCGTTCCCGAGCGCCGCGCTCACGGGCCAGTCGGTCGTCGTCAGCCACGGCTGGTTCATGCAGTAAAGGCTTCCGGCACGGGCGGTCGCGACACGTGCTGCCCGGGCGACGATTCCCCGGCAAGTCCGGAGAATCGCACAAAAAAACGCGCTCCGAGGAGCGCGTTTTTCGTTTCGGCAGGACGGGGCCGGTGATGGCTGCCGTCCGTTGGCGTCGACTTATTTCAGGACAGCTGCAACGGCATTGGCAACCGCGTCGAGGTTGCGCGTGTTCAGCGCGGCGACGCAGATCCGGCCCGTGCCGACCGCGTAGATGCCGAACTCGTCGCGCAGGCGATCGACTTGCGCCGAGGTCAGGCCCGAATACGAGAACATCCCGCGCTGCGCGTTGATGAAGCTGAAGTCGCGATCGACGCCGCTTGCCTTCAGGCGCTCGACGAGACCGTTGCGCATCGCGCGGATGCGGTCGCGCATTTCACCGAGTTCCTGCACCCACGAAGCGTACAGTTCCGGCGATGCGAGCACCGCTGCGACCACGGCGCCGCCATGGGTCGGCGGGTTCGAGTAGTTCGTGCGGATCACGCGCTTCAGTTGCGACAGCACGCGCGTCGCTTCTTCCTTGCTCGACGTGATGATCGACAGGGCGCCGACGCGTTCGCCGTACAGCGAGAACGACTTCGAGAACGACGACGACACGAATGCGTTCAGGTCGGCTGCGGCAAACAGGCGCACGGCGGCAGCGTCGGCCTCGATGTTCTCGCCGAAGCCCTGGTAGGCCATGTCGAGGAACGGCACGAGGTTGCGTGCCTTCACGACGTCGACGACCTGTTGCCATTGCGCTTCGGTCAGGTCCACGCCGGTCGGGTTGTGGCAGCACGCGTGCAGCACGACGACCGTGCCGGCTTCGTAGCCGTTCAGCGCCGACAGCATGCCTTCGAAGTTCACGCCGTTGGTGGCCGCGTCGTAATACGGGTACGCAACGACTTCGAAGCCGGCCGCTTCGAACAGCGCGCGGTGGTTTTCCCAGCTCGGATCGCTGATCGCGACCTTCACGTTCGGGTTCACGGTGCGCAGGAAATCGGCGCCGATCTTCAGCGCGCCCGTGCCGCCCAGTGCCTGGGCCGTGACCACGCGGCCCGCTGCGATCAGCGGCGAATCGTTGCCGAGCAGCAGCTTCTGCACGGCCGCATCGTAGGCGGCGATGCCGTCGATCGGCAGGTAGCCGCGCGGCAGGCCCGCTTCAACGCGCACCTTCTCTGCTTCGCGAACCGCGCGCAGCAGCGGGATCTTGCCTTCTTCGTTCGTGTACACACCAACGCCGAGGTTGACCTTGGTCGGACGCGCATCGGCGTTGAAGGCTTCGTTCAGGCCCAGGATCGGGTCGCGGGGAGCAAGCTGGACAGCAGAGAAGAGCGACATGATGATTCGGCAGTAGTGAAAAGAGGGTCAGGCTTTCAACGGGCGGGGCGGGCGCGGGGGACCGCGCGCAGGCAGGCACGACGCCGGAAAGCGCAGCAGCCTGACATTGTAGCGAATTCGCGCTGGCGGGGGCGGCGTTTCGGCGGCGAAATTCGGCCGGGAACCGCGATTTGCGGCGGCCGTCGCGCGTCAGGAGCCGACAGCAGTTCGCCCGGCCGCGAAGCGCTAGAATGACTCTTTTGCCCTCGCTCCGGCCGCATTCCATGTCCGAACATCATGCCGAAACCGGCGACGCGCTCGACGAATCGAAATTCGTGACCTTCGAAGGGTCGCCGTTCCAGCTGTACCAACCGTATCCGCCCGCAGGCGACCAGCCGACCGCGATCGACACGCTCGTCGAAGGGGTCGAGGACGGCCTGTCGTTCCAGACGCTGCTCGGCGTGACGGGCTCGGGCAAGACCTTCACGATGGCGAACACGATCGCGCGGCTCGGCCGCCCGGCGATCGTGTTCGCGCCGAACAAGACGCTTGCCGCGCAACTCTACTCGGAATTCCGGGAGTTCTTCCCGCGCAACGCGGTCGAGTATTTCGTCTCTTACTACGACTATTACCAGCCTGAAGCCTACGTGCCGCAGCGCGACCTGTTCATCGAGAAGGACTCGTCGATCAACGAGCACATCGAGCAGATGCGGCTGTCGGCGACGAAGAGCCTGATGGAGCGCCGCGACGTCGTGATCGTCGCGACGGTGTCGGCGATCTACGGTATCGGCAATCCGTCCGAATACCACCAGATGATCCTGACGCTGCGCGCCGGCGACAAGCTCGGCCAGCGCGACGTGATCGCGCGGCTGATCGCGATGCAGTACACGCGCAACGAGCAGGATTTCCAGCGCGGCACGTTCCGCGTGCGCGGCGACACGATCGACATCTTCCCGGCCGAGCACGCCGAGCTGGCCGTGCGCGTCGAGCTGTTCGACGACGAGGTCGAGACGCTGCAGCTGTTCGACCCGCTGACCGGCCGTGTGCGGCAGAAGATTCCGCGCTTCACCGTGTATCCGTCGTCGCACTATGTGACGCCGCGCGATACCGTGATGCGCGCGGTCGAGACGATCAAGGACGAACTGCGCGAGCGGCTCGAGTTCTTTCATAGCGACGGCAAGCTCGTCGAGGCGCAGCGCCTCGAACAGCGCACGCGTTTCGATCTCGAGATGCTGCAGGAGCTCGGCTTCTGCAAGGGCATCGAGAACTACTCGCGGCATTTCTCGGGGGCGGAGCCCGGCGATCCCCCGCCGACGCTCGTCGACTACCTGCCGCCCGACGCGCTGATGCTGCTCGACGAATCGCACGTGCTGATCGGCCAGTTGAACGGCATGTACAACGGCGACCGCGCGCGCAAGGAAAACCTCGTCAACTACGGGTTCAGGCTGCCGTCGGCGCTGGACAACCGGCCGCTCAAGTTCCCCGAGTTCGAGCGCAAGATGCGCCAGGTCGTGTTCGTGTCGGCCACGCCGGCCGACTACGAGAAGCGCGTGACCGGGCAGATCGCCGAACAGGTCGTGCGGCCGACGGGGCTCGTCGATCCGGAAATCGAAGTGCGGCCGGCGAGCTCGCAGGTCGACGACGTGCTCGCCGAGATCAACGCGCGCGTGAAAGCCGAGGAGCGCGTGCTGATCACCGTGTTGACGAAGCGCATGGCCGAACAGCTCACCGAGTTCCTGGCCGACCACGGGGTCAAGGTGCGTTACCTGCACAGCGATATCGACACGGTCGAGCGTGTCGAAATCATCCGTGACCTGCGGCTCGGCACGTTCGACGTGCTGGTCGGGATCAACCTGCTGCGCGAAGGGCTCGACATTCCCGAGGTGTCGCTGGTCGCAATCCTCGACGCGGACAAGGAAGGCTTCCTGCGCGCGGAACGCTCGCTGATCCAGACGATCGGCCGGGCCGCGCGGAACGTGAACGGCAAGGCGATCCTCTACGCGGACAACATGACCGAGTCGATGAAGCGCGCGATCGGCGAGACTGAGCGGCGCCGCGCGAAGCAGATTGCCTACAACGAGCAGATGGGCATCACGCCGCGCGGTGTCGTGAAGCGCATCAAGGACATCATCGACGGCGTCTACAACGCGGACGAGGCACGCGCCGAGCTGAAGGAAGCCCAGCAGCGTGCGAAATTCGAGGACATGTCGGAAAAGCAGCTCGCGAAGGAAATCAAGCGCCTCGAGAAGCAGATGGCCGACTACGCGAAGAACCTCGAGTTCGAGAAGGCTGCCGCGACCCGCGACCAGCTTGCGCTGCTGCGTGAGCGCGTGTTCGGCGCGAACGTCGGCGATCACGTCAGCGGCGGCCGGTAAATCTTTCCAAGCGTCACAGAAACCTTACGGTAACGAGCCTGTAAGCCTTGTCGGATCAGGGGTTTACACGGCTCGTCGTTTGTTCCGGAACAGGTTCGGTGCTAAACTTCGCAATTATTGAGAATTGTTCGCATTAACGTTATTCGTCGCGTTAGTGTTTTCGGCGGGCAGGCCTGACGGTCGGTTCGCATGGTTCCAGATCAAATAACAAGGAGTGTCCATGTTGGGTTCTTCGTTCATCCGCACGACGGTTGCGGTAGCGGCGGCGCTTGCCGCGATGTCGGCCTCGGCTGCCGAATATCCGATCGGCAAGCAGCAGATCCAGGGCGGCATGGAAATCGGCGCGGTGTACCTGCAGCCGATCACGATGGACCCGGAAGGGATGATGCGCAAGGCGTCGGATTCCGACATCCACCTCGAGGCCGACATCCATGCGGTCAAGAACAACCCGACGGGTTTCGCGGAAGGCGACTGGATGCCGTACCTGCAGGTCACGTACAAGCTGACGAAGCAGGGTGACACGAAGTGGAAGGCCGAAGGCGACCTGATGGGCATGGTCGCGAGCGATGGTCCGCACTACGGCGACAACGTGAAGCTGAACGGCCCGGGCAAGTATCACCTGACGATGGTCGTCAAGCCGCCGATGCAGACGGGCCACATGGCGTTCGGTCGTCACATCGACAAGGAAACGGGCGTGGGCGCATGGTTCAAGCCCATTACCCTCGAATACGACTTCCCGTTCGCCGGTATCGGCAAGAAGGGCGGTTACTGATTGGTGGCATCACGGACGGCGCGCTTCGGCGCGCCGTCGGCGTAGAGAACCCAGAATGAAAATTCCCCAGAAAATCGTTGCCGCAGCCGCTGCGTTGTGGCTTGCCGGCGCAGCGTACGCTGCCGATCTGCCGACGTTCAAGCTCGAAATGACGGACGGCAAGCTGAATCCCGCCCGCATCGAAGTGCCGGCCGGCCAGCGTTTCAAGATCGAGATCAAGAACACCGGCAAGGGCGCAGCCGAATTCGAGAGCGTCCAGCTGCGCAAGGAGAAGGTGCTTGCGCCGGGTGCCGATTCGTTCGTGGTCGTCGCGCCGCTGTCGCCGGGCGAATACAAGTTTTTCGACGATTTCCACCAGCAGGCGCAGGGCGTGATCGTCGCGAAGTAACACGTTTTATCTGCGCGCAGGCTCACCTGCCGGGTGTTCTGCGCGTCAGGAGGTATCGATGGGTCAGATCTTGTTCATCGTCTGGCGGGAGAGCGTCGAAGCGCTGCTCGTCGTCGGCATTCTCTATGCATGGCTGAAAAACGGCGACGACGACGCGCGCCGCGGCCTGCCTTTCCTGTGGGCCGGCGTCGGTGTCGGCTTGCTGATGGCCGTGGGCCTCGGCGCCGCGCTGGTCGGTTTCACCGAAGTGCTGTCCGGTGACGCGCAGGACTACTTCCAGACTGCGATGGTGCTGATCGCATGCGTGCTGATCGTGCAGATGGTGCTGTGGATGCGCCGGCACGGCCGCACGCTGAAGCGCGACATGGAGCAATCGCTTCAGCAGAGCACGCGCGATTCGAACTGGTGGGGCGTCGCGGTGCTGGTCGCGCTTGCGATCGCGCGCGAGGGCAGCGAGACGGTGATCTTCCTGTACGGTCTCGGTTTCGGCCAGTCGGGCCACGTCGACGGCAGCCAGATGCTCGCGGTCGTGATCGGCCTCGGCCTTGCGTTCTTCACGTTCTATCTGCTGCAGCTCGGCGGCAAGTACTTCTCGTGGCGGCATTTCTTCCGCGTCACCGAAGTGATGCTGCTGTTCCTCGGCGCAGGCCTGTTCCAGACCGGCGTCGACAAGCTGATCGACAAGGAGATCCTGCCGCTCGGCATTTCGCAGGTGTGGGACACGTCCGCGATCCTCGATGATTCGGGCACGTTCGGCTCGCTCGTCGCGACGCTGACCGGTTATCGCGCGCACCCGGCACTGACCAACCTGGTTGCGTACGCGGTGTACTGGGCGGTGGTCTGGTTGCTGATGAAGCGTGCGAGCCGTCGCCCGGCCGTCGCTGCGGGTCGCGCGGCATGAGCGTTGCCGCCGCAGCCAAGCCGGGCTGGCTCGCGCAGGCGGGCCAGTGGATGCAGCGCCACGGCGCGCTGATCCGCGGCATCCAGTGGGCCGTCGTCGCCATCTATGCGTTCCTGATCATCGTGCCGGCGGTGTTGCCGCTGCCGGACGACTCCGCGCACCTGTGGAGCAACCTCACGCTGATCGCGCAATTCACGTTCTGGGGCATCTGGTGGCCGTTCGTGCTGCTGTCGATGGTGATGCTCGGCCGTGTCTGGTGCGGCGTGCTGTGTCCGGAGGGCGCGCTCACCGAATTCGCGAGCAAGTTCGGCCGGGGCGGCCCGATTCCGCGCTGGATACGGTGGGGTGGCTGGCCGTTCGTCGCGTTCGGACTCACGACGATCTACGGGCAGATGGTGAGCGTGTACCAGTACCCGCTCGCGGTGCTGTTCGTGCTCGGCGGCTCGACCGTCGGCGCGATCGTGATCGGCGTGCTGTACGGCCGCGAGAAGCGCGTGTGGTGCAAGTACCTGTGCCCGGTCAACGGCGTGTTCGGGCTGCTCGCGCGGCTTGCGCCGATGCGCTACAAGGTCGACGAGGAGGCATGGCGTCGTTCGTACAAGAACGGCGAGCATGGCCATCGCGTGATTCCGATCAACTGCGCACCGCTCGTGCCGTTGCGCAACATGCAGGGCGCGGCGGACTGCCATATGTGCGGCCGCTGCAGCGGGCACCGGGATGCAATCTCGTTGTCGTCGCGCTCGCCGTCCGACGAAGTCGTGAACCTCGGCGCGCAAAAGGCGAACCCGTGGGACACCGCGCTGATCCTGTACGGCCTGCTCGGCGTCGCGATCGGTGCGTTCCACTGGACCGTCAGCCCATGGTTCGTGCAGATCAAGCAATGGCTCGCGGGCTGGCTGATCGACCATGACATCACGTGGCCGCTCGAAACCAATGCACCGTGGTTCCTGCTCACGCATTATCCGGATCGCAACGACGTCTTCTCCTGGCTCGACGGTGGGCTGGTCGTCAGCTACATCGTCGGCACGGGGCTCGTGTACGGCACGGCGCTGCTGGTGCTGTTGGCCGGCGCCACGCTGATGCTCGGCCGCTTCGAGCGCGTGCGGCTCCATCATCTCGCGCAGGCTTTGATCCCGATCGCGGGCGCGGGCGTGTTTCTTGGCTTGTCGGCCACGACGCTGTCGCTGCTTCGTGCCGAGCATGTGCCGCTCGGTTGGGCAACCGATGTACGCATCGCGATCCTGGTCGGCGCCAACGCATGGAGTGCGTGGCTCGCGTGGAAAGTGGCGGGGCGCTATGCGGCCTTGCCGCGCCGGCTTGCGGCATTCGCGTGGTTCGCTGTCGCGCTTGCCGTCATCGACAGCGCATGGTGGCTGATGTTCTGGGGTTTCTGAAGCGGCTCGCGCGCCGCTTCGGCGGTCATGTACTCACGCGGTAACGAATCTCGGGGACCTGCTTCGCGCATTGGCCGCCCAAACAAAAAAAAGCGACACGTCGAAGGACGTGTCGCTTTTTTCTTCCTTGTGCGAGAACCAAAAAAGTGGCTTGGCTTGCTGCAACGGCTGCTTGAGTGTGTTTGCACGAAGGGGTCTAGATCTCGCGTGCAAGCCGTTACGCTGGCTAATGCCCAACACCTCTCAGGGAGGTGGTCCCCACAATACTCTGTCGTTACTTCGTCAGGATCAGTTTGCCGAGCCGTGTGGCGCGCAACTGATAGGTCTCTCCGTTATGCGCGATGCTGACGTGGCTTTGGCCTTGCAGCAGCGCATCGCTGCTGACGACCCGCGTGCCTGCATCGCGGTTGCCGGCGGGCTTCGCCGGCGTGGTGACCGCTGCCGTCTTCTGGCGGCTGCTGCCTGCGGTGCCGGTCGGGCGGCGCAAGGTCAGCGTGGTCGGGCGCATGGTGTCGGTCATTCGGTTGATCGGTGACTGTCGATACGATGGAATGAATTCTAAATGATAACTATTCCCATTTACAAAAACTCTTTATCGATCGGAATGGTGAATCTGATAGCTTGAATCAAAGGGGCGGCCCGTAGGCCGCCGCCGGTTTCAGTGCAGCGGATCGGGGTCCTTGCGGCCCTGCGCGTACTCGCGGATCAGGCGGACCGTGTCGATATCCGACGTGCGGTACGCCTCCTTGACGATCCCGTGCGTCTGGCGCGCGTCTTCGCTGTCGTCGGTGACGACCAGCGTCGTGCGGTATTCGAAACGCAGGAACAGCTCGTGGTCGTCACGTTCCTCGATCGTCATCGTCAGCGAGCCGCCGATCTCGCCGTCGGCGGCGCGGATGTCGTAGCGGACCTGCTGATTCGGCGTGAACGTGACGTGGTCGCGCACGGTCGCGTGACCGTAGTGCAGTTCGCGTTCGAGCGTCGTCTCCGTCCGTTCATGGACGACGCAGCTGTCGAGACCGAGCACGAACAGTTGCGGCTGTTCGGCGCGCAGCACGAGACCTTCCCAGAGCTGGTCGCGGGTGAGGGTGGGCACGGCCGGATCGTCGGAGTTGATCTGGATCAGATGTTCGAAGTTCAAGGGGACGGGTTCCTTCTGGTGGCGGGCGGCCACATGGCTCAAGAAGTCATTGTGACGTAAAACGGGCGGTTTCGCGGCACCTGCCCGTGCGTCCACGCCTCATGCCTCGATACGGCCCATGCGCCCCGTCTGGTAGTCGACGACCGCCTGCCGGATCTCTTCCTCGGTATTCATCACGAACGGGCCGTAGCGGACGATCGGCTCGTTGAGCGGTACGCCGCCGATCAGCAGCAGGTCGAGCGGCGTGTCGCCGGCAGCGAACGTGACCGTGTCGCCGTCGTCGCCATACACGACCATGTGCCGTGCGTCGACTGCCTGCCTGTCGGGCCCGTAGAGGCC
Organism: Burkholderia sp. 572; assembly: GCF_040545135.1. Classification (NCBI taxonomy): domain Bacteria; kingdom Pseudomonadati; phylum Pseudomonadota; class Betaproteobacteria; order Burkholderiales; family Burkholderiaceae; genus Burkholderia; species Burkholderia sp. 572. The sequence goes on from NZ_JBEPLH010000046.1 coordinate 13,093, forward strand.
CGTTCCGTCGATCGGATAGGCGAATACACGATAGCCTGCCGGGACGGGCTGCGTGACCGTTGCACCGGGTTGCAGCGTGAAATGCTGGTAGAGGATCGGCGTGCGCGTTTCGATCGCCGCCCGGACGCCGAACGCTTCGCCGGCGATGACGCGCACGCGCACGAGACCGTCCGGCGACGTGGCGCTCGGGATGCGATCGGCCGGGATTTCCTGGTAGCGCGGCGCGATCAGCTTGTCGCGCCGCGGCAGGTTGACCCACAGCTGGAAGCCGTGGGAGCGGCCGCCTGCCTGCGCGAATTCAGGATCCGGCATCTCGCTGTGCACGACGCCGGCGCCCGCCGTCATCCATTGCACGTCGCCCGGGCCGAGCGTGCCGGCATGGCCGGACGAGTCGCGATGACGGAAGCGCCCGTCGAGTGCATAGGTCACGGTCTCGAAGCCGCGATGCGGATGGTCGGGGGCGCCCTTGGCTTCGCCGGGCGCGTAGTCGACGGGGCCCATTTCGTCGAGCAGCAGGAACGGATCGAAATCCATCAGCAGCCGGGTCGGGAACGGGCGGTGAACCACGAAGCCGCCGCCTTCGGTCGTGCGAAGTGCGGGGTACGTGCGGTCAAGCGAGCGAGCGGTCGTCATGCGGATACCCTCGAAATCATCGGAATAGCGTTATTTTTGAAACATAGCGCTATTATATTGGGCGTTTTACCGCGCGATTCGCGACGGTTCGCAATGGATTGTTCTGAAATTGGAACGATGAGATGAATATCGATGCACACAACCTGAACGACCTCATGTACTTTTCGCAGGTCGTCGAACATGGCGGTTTCTCGGCCGCGGAGCGCGTGCTGGGCATCTCGAAATCGCGCCTGTCGCGGCGCCTGACCGAACTCGAGGCGGCGCTCGGCGTGCGCCTGCTGCAGCGCTCCACACGCAAGCTCGCGCTGACCGAGGCGGGGGAGCTGTTCTACCAGCACTGCCAGGCGATGCTGGCCGAAGCGCAGGCTGCAATGAACGCGGTCCAGCAGTTGCGCGCATCGCCGCGCGGCTCGGTGCGTGTCAGTGTGCCCGTGACGCTGTCGCAGACGATGCTGTCGCGCATCCTGCCCGAATTCCTGCGCCGCTATCCCGAGGTGAAGGTGCACGTCCGCGTGACGAATCGCGTGATCGACCTGTTCGAGGATTCGATCGACGTCGCGCTGCGTGTGCGCTCGGAGCCGCCGCAGAACGCGAATATCGTCGTGCGACCGCTGTGGCGCACCGAGCAGATGCTGGTCGGTGCGCCGAGCCTGCTGAGCCAGAATGCGCCGCCGCTGGTACCGGACGACCTGAGCGGATTCGAAACGCTCGATACGCCGAGCGTCGACGGGCGGCACGTGTTCAACCTGATCGCGCCGGACGGTACGCGTCACGTGCACGAACACGACCCGCGGCTGGTGACGGCCGACCTGATGACGATTCGCGAAGCCGTGCTCGATGGCCTCGGCATCGCGGCGCTGCCGGAGATGATGTACGGCAACGCGCTGCGCGCGGGGCAACTGTCGCCGGTGATGCCGGGCTGGACGCTGCCCGTGCCGCAGCTGTACGCGGTGTTCGTGTCGCGGCAGGGGATGCCGCCTGCGGTGCGTGCGTTTGTCGACTATCTGGTCGAGAAGCTCGATCACGGCGCCTACAAGGAACCGGGGTGTCCGGAGCGTGCGAAGAAGGAAGCGGCGGCCGATGTTTCGGCGACCTGAACACGACGTGCACGGCGAGGCAAATTTGTTTTGTCATTGAAGCGTCGCCTGCAATCGCAAGTTTCAATCGCCGGAACCTTGAATGCGCGTGCGTGCGAGCCTATATTGAAATCCCATTTCGTGAAGGAAGTTCTGAGCGAAATCAGGTGGCCGCATATATTGTGAGCCAGATAGGGCAGAACGCGCAGTCCGTGCAGACCACGGCAGAGTCGCATTTGCGTTGCTCGAGGCGTAACCGATACCGCCAAAGAGCCCGCCGCCCGAAGGCGCCCGCGTGCGCATGAAAAAAGGCCTTCATCTGGCGATGAAGGCCTTTTACTTTGTGCGCGGCCGGCTAGGTGCGGCCGGCGAGGTGCGGCCGGCCAGGTGCAGCCGGCGAGCGCCTGATTGCGCGTGCGTTACTTCGCTTTTGCGGTCGGCTCGGTCACGAAGCCGAGCTTCGTCAAACCGCCGGCCTGCGCATCCGACATCACTTCGGCGACGTGTTCGTAGGCAACCTTGCGGTCCGCACGCAGGTGCAACTCCGGCTGCGGCGTGCGTTTTGCCGCTTCCGCGATGCGTTCCTGCAATTGTTCGCGCGTGACCGTATGGTCGTCCCACAGGATCGTGCCGTCGCCCTGGATCGCGACGTCGACCGTCTGCGGTTTCTCGTCGACAGGCTGGCTGCTGGCATGCGGCAGGTCGATCTTCACCGCGTGCTGCATCGCCGGGATCGTCACGAGGAAAATGATCAGGAGTACGAGCATGACGTCGACGAGCGGCGTCATGTTGATCTCGCTCATCACTGCATCGTCGTCATCGTCGCTGAAACCGGTGTTCATTGCCATGGTTCACCCCGTCTCAGCTGGCGCGCGTCGCGAGACGCAGGCCGTCGCGCGTCGACGACGATGCGAGGCTCGCGCCCGTCACGAAATACGCGTGCAGGCCGTGCGCGAAGCGGCGCAGCTTACTGACGACGCCCTTGTTCGCACGGGTGAGTGCGTTGTAGCCGAGCACGGCCGGGATCGCGACGAACAGGCCGAATGCGGTCATGATCAGCGATTCGCCGACCGGGCCCGCGACCTGGTCGATCGACGTCTGGCCGGATGCGCCGATCGCGAGCAGTGCGTGGTAGATCCCCCAGACCGTACCGAACAGGCCGACGAACGGCGCCGTGCTGCCGACCGACGCGAGGATCGCGAGGCCGCTTTGCATGCGCGAGATGCCTTCGTCCATCGTGTCCTTCAGGCAGCGCGTGACCCAGTCCGACACGTCCATGCGGTCGTGCAGGTGCGGTTGCGTCTGGTGGTGGTGATCGGCGGCTTCCTTGCCCGACAGCGCGAGCGCGAGGAACGGGTTGTCGTTCGGCGTCGAGGCGGCGAGCCCGAGCTTCTTGATGCCGTCGTCGAAGTTGTCCGAATGCCAGAACGCCTGTTCGGCGTTCTTCGTCAGGCGGTTCAGGCGGATCACGTTCCAGCCCTTGATGACGATCACGATCCACGACAGGACCGACATCACGAGCAGCGTGATCGCGATGGCGCGCGTGACGAAATCACCTTGCGCCCAGACGTGCGCGATACCGTAGCTTTGCATTTTCTTGTTTCCTTTGAATCTACCGAATATGACGGGTTAGTCGTCGAGCGTGAAGTTGAAGGGCAGCGTATGGGCGGCGCGGATCGCCTGGCCGTTCTCGATATACGGCGGGCAGGTGCTGGCGCGCGTCGCCTCGAGCGCGGCTTCGTCGAGACGCGGGTAGCCGCTGCTCTTCTGCAGCTGGACGCTTTCGATCTTGCCCGTCACGCCGATGATGAAGTGGACATAAGCCGTGCCCGTTTCGCCGCGACGCTTCGACATCGTCGGATAGGCAGGCTTCACGAAATTGCAGCTGAGCGCCGTGACGTTCTTCGGTGCGCTGACCTGCATCGTCTCGCGCGCCGGGCCGGGTGCTGCAGCCGGTGCGGCAGGCGCCGGCGCGGCGGGAGCCGGCGTCGGATCGACCACTGCCGGCGCGGGTGTCGGCGACGGTGCCTGCGCGACCGGCTGAGGCGTCGGGACGGCTTTCTGTACCGGCTTCGGCTCGACCTTCGGCTTCACGCGCGGCGTGGGCTTGGGGGGCGTGGGCTGCTGCGCGGCCGACTGGACCGCGACCGGCTGGGCAGGGGGCGCGGGCGGAATGAGCTGTGCGGTGATCGACTGAACCTCGATCTCCTTCGCCGGCGGCGGCGCGTTGCGATGGAGCCAGGCGGCCGTCAGCATGATCGCATGTGCGGCAAGCACACCGACCGCGGCGACGATCACTCGGGGATTCATACGTGGTGCAGCCGGCAAGATGCTGGCGGGAGTGGAATGCGAAGCCTGCATGTTAGCTTGAAAGAACGATGTCGCACCCGGGGCGCGGCGGGTGAATCGGCATCACTTGCGGAAGATCAGCAGCGAGATGCAAACGGTGGTCACAAATCCGATCAGCAATTCCATGACAGGCTCCTTGGCAGGTAAGCCGCTGGCTCGCGCATACGGTGGCTTGCTGACGGTCAAAACAAAAATGCGGCCTGGGCCGCATGTACACACCCGGCGCCGGTCAGGCAGCCTTGCGTTCGTAGAACGTGACCGGGATCGGATGAGCGTGGTGCTCGACACCGCACTGGCTCGCGCAGACGCCTTGTTCGGCCATGAGGTCGCGTACGGACTCCTCGCACTTGCCGCAGCACGTGGCCACGCCGAGCTCGAACTGGAGTTCATCGAAAGAGTTCACGCCCTCTGCGAGGGACGCGCGTATCTTGCGATCGGAAACAGACTTGCACACGCAGACGATCATGGTGAGTTGCGATAGCTAACGTTAATGCGAATTATTATCATTAATTTTGCGGACGTTGACAAGCGCGGGTCGGGCTTTTTTTAAGGTCATCGGACCCTTGAAACGATGGGGGCGGTGGAGCGGCACGCGGAAGCGGGCGTGCCGGCTCGTGTCAGGCGGTCGCGCAGGCGCGCGCGTTCGGCGAGGAAATGGTGACGGATTCGACCGGTGCAGCGAGGCCGAGCAGCGTCGACGCGAGTACCTGCAACTGGCGGCCGTCGCTGGTCGAGCAGAAGCGGGGCGGCGCCGCGCGCGTGCCGGCCGGCGCACGCAGGCTGCGCTCGTCGAGAATCCGGGCGAGCTGGCGCGCGATTGCGTCGCTCGTGTCGACGATCGTCAGGCGGTCGCCCACAAGGTCACGAATCGTTTCCGTGAAGAACGGGTAATGCGTGCAGCCGAGTACCAGCGTATCGGCGCCGTCGTCGAGCATCGGCTGCAGGTAGCTGTCGAGCAACGCGCGCAATGCGGGCGAATTCGTGTCGCCGCGCTCGATGGCCTCGACGAGCCCGTGGCCGGGCTGGCAGATGAAGCGGCGGCCGGCGCCGTAGCGGTCGAGCAGCGCCTGGAAGCGCGGGCTGTTCAGCGTCGACTGCGTGGCGAGGACGCCCGCGACGCCGCTCGCGGACACGGCGACGGCCGGCTTGATGCCCGGCTCGACGCCGACGAGCGGCATCGGCAGGTGTTCGCGGATCGCGGCGATCGCGCGTGCGGTTGCGGTGTTGCAGGCGATGACGAGCGCCTTCGCCCCTTCGCGGGCCAGCCACTCGCCGATTGCCAGCGTGCGTTCCGTAATGAACGCCTCATCGCGCGGACCATAAGGTGCGTGGTGCGAATCGGCGACGTAGATGAACGATTCGTCGGGCAGCTGCGCGCGCGCGGCGCGCAGTACCGACAGGCCACCCAGCCCTGAATCGAAGATGCCGATGGGGGCAGCGGTCGTGGACGTCGCGGCGATAACGGAAGGTGTCGACATGAAAGGACGGGTGGCGATGGCGGGAAGGGCGGAGCGCGCTTACTCCGGCGAACCCATCATCGTTTGCTGGTAGTTCTGCAGGCCGACCTTGCCGATCAGGTCGATCTGCGTTTCCAGCCAGTCGATGTGCTCTTCGGTGTCGTCGAGGATCTTTTCGAAGATCTCGCGCGACACGTAGTCACGAACCGATTCGCAATAGGCGATCGCTTCCTTGCAGGTGGACTGCGAGATCTGCTCGAGCTTCAGGTCGCACTTCAGGATCTCTTCGGTTTCCTCGCCGATGAGCAGCTTGTGCAGGTCCTGCAGGTTCGGCAGGCCGTCGAGCATGAAGACGCGCTCGATCAGCCAGTCGGCGTGCTTCATTTCGCCGATCGACTCGTCGTACTCGTGCTTGCCGAGTTTCTCGAGGCCCCAGTGCTTGTACATGCGCGCATGCAGGAAGTACTGGTTGATCGCCGTGAGTTCATTCTTCAACTGGGCGTTCAGATATTCGATGACTTTCTTGTCGCCTTGCATGGCTTGTTCCTTGTTCAGTGGGGCTTCAGAAACCGAAAGATAATCGCTCGTACGAGAAAAGCCAAGCCTCGAAGCCTTGCCGGGCCTGCCTTTTGCATGTAATGAGAATCAGCCTCGAATAACCGGCCGCATGCAGGAATGAGAACGAGAAGCAAAAAGGCCGGACTTGCGTCCGGCCTTGCATTCGATCGCGCTCAAGCGGTTGCGACCGGGATCTTGCCGATCTTCGCCTGCCACTCCTTCGGGCCGGTCTGGTGCACCGACGTGCCCGACGAATCGACGGCGACCGTCACCGGCATGTCCTGCACGTCGAACTCGTAGATCGCTTCCATGCCGAGGTCCTCGAATGCGAGCACCTTCGCGCCGCGGATCGCCTTCGACACGAGGTACGCGGCGCCGCCGACGGCCATCAGGTAGGCCGCCTTGTGCTTCTTGATCGCGTCGATCGCGACCGGGCCGCGCTCGGCCTTGCCGACCATCGAGATCAGGCCGGTCTGCGCGAGCATCGTCTCGGTGAACTTGTCCATGCGCGTGGCCGTCGTCGGGCCTGCCGGGCCGACCACTTCGTCGCGCACCGGATCGACCGGGCCGACGTAGTAGATCACGCGGTTGGTGAAGTCGACCGGCAGCTTCTCGCCCTTCGCGAGCATGTCGGCGATGCGCTTGTGCGCAGCGTCGCGGCCGGTGAGCATCTTGCCCGACAGCAGCAGCGTCTGGCCCGGCGTCCAGCTGGCGACTTCTTCCGGCGTCAGCGTGTTCAGGTCGACGCGCTTGCTGGTTTCCGTGTTGGGTTCCCACTGGACCTTCGGCCATGCGTCGAGCGACGGTGCTTCAAGCTTGGCCGGGCCCGAGCCGTCGAGCACGAAGTGCGCGTGGCGCGTGGCCGCGCAGTTCGGGATCAGCGCGACCGGCTTCGATGCCGCGTGCGTCGGTGCCGCCATGATCTTCACGTCGAGCACCGTTGCGAGGCCACCGAGGCCCTGGGCGCCGATGCCGAGAGCGTTGACCTTCTCGTGCAGTTCGACACGCAGTTCCTCGACCCAGTCCTTCGGGCCGCGCGCGATGATTTCCTGGATGTCGATCGGCTCCATCAGCGATTCCTTCGCCATCAGCATCGCCTTCTCGGCGGTGCCGCCGATGCCGATCCCGAGCATGCCCGGCGGGCACCAGCCCGCGCCCATCGTCGGGACCGTCTTCAGCACCCAGTCGACGATCGAGTCGGACGGGTTCAGCATCACGAACTTCGACTTGTTCTCCGAGCCGCCGCCCTTCGCCGCGACCTGCACGTCGACCTTGTCGCCCGGCACGATCTCGTAGTGGATCACGGCCGGCGTGTTGTCCTTCGTGTTCTTGCGGGCGCCTTCCGGCGGATTGACGATCGACGCGCGCAGCACGTTGTCCGGGTGCGTGTAACCGCGGCGCACGCCTTCGTTGATCATGTCGGTGAGGCCCATCGTCGCGCCGTCCCAGCGCACGTCCATGCCGACCTTCACGAAGATCGTGACGATGCCGGTGTCCTGGCAGATCGGACGCTTGCCTTCCGCGCACATGCGGCTGTTCGTGAGGATCTGCGCGATCGCGTCCTTCGCGGCCGGGCTTTCTTCCAGCTCGTATGCGCGGCCGAGGGCCTGGATGTAGTCGAGCGGGTGGTAGTAGCTGATGTACTGCAGCGAATCCGCGATGCTCTGGATCAGGTCTTCCTGTTTGATGACGGTCATGGCTGAGACTCTGTGGGGACAGTGGGGAATGCGTTTATGCGTTGGCGGCTGCTTCGGCCGGCTTGCGGGACGCGGGCACGGCACTCTCGTGCGGCGCGTGCGTCTCGTGGAAATGGGCCGGGTGCGTGTGCGTCGTCAGGCGGTCGACCCACGCCATCACGAGCGCCGACACCAGGAACGACACGTGGATGATCACCTGCCACATGATCGCGTGCATCGTGTGCTGGTCGGGGTTGATGAACGTCTTCAGCAGGTGGATCGACGAAATGCTGATCAGCGCCATCGACAGCTTGACCTTCAGCACGCCCGCGTTCACGTGGTCGAGCCATTCGGGCTCGTCGGGGTGGCCCTCGATGCCGAGGCGCGACACGAACGTTTCGTAACCGCCGACGATCACCATGATCAGCAGGTTCGAGATCATCACCACGTCGATCAGGCCGAGCACCGCGAGCATCACGCTGATTTCGTCGAGGCTGGTCGCATGCGACAGCAGGTGCCAGACTTCCTTCAGGAACAGGAACACGTAGACGGCCTGCGCGACGATCAGGCCGAGGTAAAGCGGAACCTGGAGCCAGCGGCTCATGAAAATCAGCGCGGGAAGCGGGCGAAGCGGGCGACGGGCGGGGCGGCCGGGCGAATGCGGGGCGGACATGATGGAGAGTCGGGCGCGGTGCGCAGGTATCGGGGGTAATCTTGAAAAGGCGCGCTATTGTAACGCGTCGGCCGGTGCGACTGCAGTGACGCGCCGGCACAGCCAGGGACGGATCAGGACGCGGCGGCAGGCACGCGTTTCACGCGCAGGCTCGCGAGCACGATGCCGGTGACGACGCACGCGAGCGCGATGCCGTGGGCGAGGGTCGGCCGCTCGCCGAGGAACGCGATGCCATACGCGGCCGCGGCGACCGGCAGCACCGCGCTGAACACGCCCGCGAGGCTGCCCGGCACGTGCCGGATGCCTTTCATCCACAGCCAGAACGAGAAGATGCTGGCCGACAGGCCGTACCAGACGACGAGCGCCCAGGTGCCGGCCGGCACGCTCGCGTAATCGAAATGCCACATGGCCGTCGCGCCGAGCGGCAGCATCAGGCACAGGCCGAACAGGTGCGTGTACGCGCAGATGTCGATCGGCGCGAGCGTCTGCGTGAGGCGGCGCGACAGGATCACGTAGATCGATTCGCAGCACACCGCGCCGAGGATCAGCAGGTTGCCGGTCAGCGACGACGATGCGCCGTGCCCGGCGGCGCTGCCGTTCGCGAGGTTGATCGTCACGACGCCGGCGATCGCGAGCGCGATCGACACGAGCGCACGGCCGTTCGGTTTTTCACGCAGGATCAGCCACGCGAACAGCGCGACGATCGCCGGAATCGTACTGGTGATCACGCCGGCCGCGACCGCGCTCGTGCGCTGCACGCCGTTCAGCATCAGCAGCGTGAACATGAAGGTGCCGAAGAACGCCTGCAGGAACAGGTTCAGCCATTCGCCGCGCTTGACGGTGCGCATCTTCACCGGGCTGAACAGCGGCCACAGCACGGCGATCGCAATCACGAAGCGCAGCGTGGCGAGGATGGCGACGGGAACGAAGACGACGATCGATTTGCCGATACCGACATTGCTGCCGACGAACAGCATCGACAGAACGAGAAAGAAAGCATAGCGATTCAAGCTGGAATCCGGAAGGCGAGTTCAGTTAGGATTGTAGGGTCGCGCTCGTTACAGCGTAAAGCTGCAAGCGGCGCCGCCCGGCGGGCGAAACGGCCGTGCCGCGTAAGTGACGGGTAAGTTGGAGCGCTTATTGTGGACACTGTCGGGTCGCCCGGTCGCCATCGTGCGACGTGGTGCGGCGCAGCATCGCGCAGCGGCCTTCGGGCCGTGCGCGGATGGTGGGTAGGAGACAGCGGCGCGCATGCGCCGGCCAAGACGCGCGGCGTGCACGATCGCGCCGCCATGCAGAGGATTCATGTTCACCAAGGGGTAGTCGATGTCTGCGATTGAATCGGTTCTTCACGAAACCCGCCAGTTTGCGCCGCCCGCGGCGCTCGAGCAGGCGGCGACCATTTCCGGCATGCCGGCCTATCGGGCG
>NZ_JBEPLH010000047.1:0-21740 GCF_040545135.1 Burkholderia sp. 572
TCGACAGGACGGCGCCGCTACCGCGGCGCCGTCAGATAAAAAACTGGGGAAAATTACTTCGACGAAAATGGGGAGTATCTATCCGACGCTGACAGTGTGCATCACGCGATTCGCACGGTGAAGCTTCAGTTGCAGGATGGTGGCGAACAAAGTGCCGCTGGACGCTGGGTCATCGAGGGCGACCTCGCCAGCTACTTCGACACCGTTCATCATCGCTTGCTTCTGAAGGGAATCCGCAAGCGGATCGCCGACCAGCGCCTCCTTGCCCTGCTCTGGAAGTTCATCAAGGCAGGATGCGTTGATCGTGATCTGTTTCGTGCCGCAAGTGAAGGCGTTCCTCAGGGCGGCGTCATCTCGCCGCTCCTATCCAACATCATGCTGCACGAATTCGATGCGTGGATGGAAAGGAACTACCTGAGCAAGAAGGTGCGGAAGGATCGGTGGGCGTGGAACTTCGCGATTCTCAAGCAGCGTCCGATTACTGTTCGAGAAAACCGGCAGTGGAAACCAGCTATTGCCTACTGTCGGTATGCAGATGACTTTGTGATCGTGGTCAAGGGAACTCGCGAACATGCCGAGGCAGTGCGCGAAGCATGCCGAGAGTTCCTCGAAGGCGAACTGAAGCTCACGCTGAATATGGAGAAGACCCATATTACACACGTGAACGACGGTTTCGTATTCCTCGGTCACCGCATCATCCGCAAGCGTGGATCACGTGGCCGCATGCGGCCGGTAACGACCATTCCGTGGGAGAAGTATCGAGGCTTTGCCGGGAGGCTCGTCAAGCAACTGTCGGGCAACTACGGCATGAACCGGATGGACCTGATGGAAAGCCTGAACCGGCAGATCGCCGGCTGGGCCGCCTTCTACCAATACACCGACTTCACGGCCACCATGTTCAGAAAGCTGGATCGCACGGTCTTCTGGAAATTCGGCTACTGGCTCGCGCGCAGGTATCGGCGAGGGTTCAGGTCGCTGATGCGCGACTACGTCCGGGCGCCGGAGCCGGGACAGGCTGCAACATGGGTGCTGCAGGGCCAAAACAGTCGAGGTTGGTACGGGCCGGTGGCGCTTCGGCGTCTTGTTACCAGTCGGAAGGGCCAGTTCAGGTGGCGTAGCCCGTCGGAAAATCCGTACATCATGCGCGATGAGACACGCAGCACCATCGAATCGCGCTATGCCGATGTCGCCTTTGCTATGAGCAACGCTTGAACGGAGAGCCGGATGCGCCGAGAGGTGCAAGTCCGGTTCGGGGAGGAGAGGCCGGGAGATAGCTCGACTACGCCCGGTCTCTTACTCCACTCTCGACATGGCAAGGCTGGCTGTACGTGGCATTCGTGATCGACGTGTTCGCCCGCCGTATTGTTGGCTGGCGCGTCAGCTCGTCGATGACCACGGACTTTGTTCTGGATGCACTTGAACAAGCGCTGTACGCCCGCCAACCGGGCGAGGACGGGACTTTGATACACCACTCCGATAGAGGGGCCCAATACGTCAGCATTCGCTACAGCGAACGGCTGGCTGAGGCCGGCATCGAGCCGTCGGTCGGCAGCCGGGGCGACAGCTACGACAATGCGCTGGCCGAAACGATCAACGGCCTGTACAAGACGGAACTGATTCATCGGCGCGCCCCTTGGAAAACAAGGGAATCCGTCGAACTGGCAACGCTGGAATGGGTCGCCTGGTACAACCATCATCGGCTGATGGAACCGCTCGGCTATATCCCGCCTGCTGAAGCTGAGGCAAACTACTACGGGCAACTCAGAAATGCCGCTGACGTGTCCGCATTAACTTAAACCAACCAGCCTCCACGATTCCCGGTGCGGTTCACTCACCAAGCTGCCCTACCCCAAAAGGGGACTGCGCTGGCTCGCAAAAACACGCCTCTAGTGGAGGTAAGTTGTCTCGGCCGTCGATTCGCCGCCTGCGTTCGGATGTCGCGTCGTTTCCGCGGTGCCAAACTGCTGATTTCTAGCCAGTGTCACCAAAACGAGTGCGGCGATCGAACCGCCCACGAGCATGACACTACTACCCGTTACCCAGCCCAAATGGCGCGTGAGTACGGCCAGGATGTAACCCGCGAAGGCGGCAGGAATATAAAACGACGACACGAACAGCGACGCACCGAACGACGTCGAGATTCTGGGATGGATGGAGTGAATGATGGCGGAGCTGAAGTTCGCGAACAGCACCCCGCTCGCCATGCACCCAAATATGAATGACAGCAATCCGTGCAGATAGATGGAATGCCAGAGCGGCGTAAAGAGCAGGCCGCCACTGATCGACATCACGCATAATGCGATTTGCAGAATCCGGCGGTTTCCGAATCGATGCCCAAGCCATCCACACAGCAACGAAAGGAATCCACCCGCACCGTAGCAGCTGGCCGCAAAGGCGGCTTCCCTGGGGCTGAAACCCAGGTGCGAGCGGAGGAACGTCGGGTAAAGACCGAGATACGCATAAATGACGAGCCCGCCCAGAGCGGTTGCAGCGGCAAGCAACCAAGTCGTCGAAGTGGTTGACGCTAGTCGACTTTCTTTCTTGTGATGGCGTGGGACAGGCCTGACGGAGGCTGGTTTGAATTCGCTGAATTCACTTGTCACGAAGCGCAGGCAGACGATCACCATCACGAACCCTGCAGCGCCGAATACGGCGAATGGCGCTTGCCAGTCATACCCCTTCAACAACACTACGCTGAGATTCGGGCCGATAATCGCGCCGAGCCCGAACATGGAGTTGATCGCGCCAGTAGCGATCGCCGTGTGACGATGAAAATAGCTCGTTGCCATCGAGAGCACGGCGATCAACTGGATCGACTCGCCCATGCCGGAAATGAATCTGTAAAAGAGCAGATCGGCATAGCCATATGACCGCGCGGTAAGCACAGTTGCAGCCGAGAAAATTATCAGGCCGACTATCGCCACGTATTTTCTTGGCATCTTGTTGAAGAGCCAGGCGGTCGGCAGTCCGGCGAGTCCCATGCCAAGTGTGAAAACGGTAGCGGCAAACCCGATCTCTTCGAGCGAAAGATTGAGGTGCGCGCGTATTTCAACAGCGAGAATCGAAAATAGATTTCGATCCATCGTGTTGATGAGATAGGAAAGCAGCAGTATCAGGAAGACGAAAATCGGTGCGTGAACGACACTGTTCCGGGATGAAGCTGCCCGGTGTGTGATTGCTCGTTCAGTTTTTTCCACGTCTCTCTCCGATTAGAATTTTGTCATCGGCTACTTGCGGCTGTCGAGGGGCACGACGCTGCTGGCGCCGAATCGATCTTCTCTCGACCTGGTTCGTTCATGGCACAAGCACACTGGAGCCCGAAGTGCGACCGGCCGCCAAGTCGGCGTGTGCCTGAGCAGCGTCAGCGAGGGCGTAGCGCTGGTTAATCGATACTTTGAGTACGCCCCGCGCACACAGGTTGAAGACCACGGCCGCCGAGGCGCGCAGATCTGCGGTAGATGCCGTGTAGGTCACCAACGTCGGCCGAGTGAAATACAGCGAGCCTTTCTTCTGAAGCGTTGCGGCCTCCACCGGCGGCGGGGCACCCGTGGTGGTGCCGAAGGACACGAAGTAGCCACGCGGTGAAAGGCAGTTGATCGACTGCTCAAAGCTGTTCTTGCCGACCGAGTCATAGACCACCGGTACGCCAGCGTCGCGGGTGAGTGCCCTGACGCGCTGGACAACGTCCTCGGTCAGGCGATCGATCACGTGCTCGTAACCGTTGGCACGAGCCAGGGCCACCTTTTCGGGGCCGGCCACCACGCCGATCATACGCGCGCCCAGGTGCCGACCCCACTGGCCGGCGAGCAAGCCTATGCCGCCGGCGGCGGCGTGCATCAGCACGTGCTGCCCCTTCTGTACCGGGTAGCAACGGCGCATCAGGTATTCGACAGTCACGGACTTAAGCATCATCGCGGCGAGCTGTTCGTCGCTGATGTGATCAGGTGCGTGCAGCAAACGCTCGGCGGGGTAGTTGCGATGGGTGGCATACGCGCCCATCACGGGTCCGCTGATGTAGCAGACGCGGTCGCCGGGATGGAAGTCCGTCACGCCTGCACCTACCGCCTCGACGACACCGGCGGCCTCCGTGCCCAGGCCGCTGGGTACGGGCACCGGATACAGACCCGAACGGGCATAGATGTCTTGGAAATTCAGACCGATGGCGGTGTGACGGATGCGGACCTCGCCAGCATCGGGTTCGGCGAGGTCGACCTCGTCGAACCGCAGGACGTTGGGCTCGCCTGGGGTGTGGAAGCGAACGACTTTGGCTTTCATGGTGCTATTGAAGTTGGTTGTGATGGTGAAGAAGAGGCAATTCATGTCGAGGTCGCACGCTCGGCTTCACCACAGAAGCAGGCGTCATGTCGTCTGTGTCTCGTCTTGTTCCTCCGGCGTCCGGACGATTCCATTCGGAAGCCGGAGTTCGGTGCACGCGTCAGAAACTTGACGGGTTGACGACAGGCTCCCTGGTCATCACCTCGGCGGCACCTTTGTCATTCGAGCCGGCATCAGTCCAGGCGGGAACTCGGCCGATCCGCGCCGCCTCATGCCAGGCGAAGTTGAGCTCGACTTTGATGCCGTTGATGGGCTCGCGCATGAAGAGCTGATAGAGGTTGGAGTTGTGCGCCTTACGTTCGCTGAACGCGACACCATTTTTCGTGAGGCGCTCGATGAATTCCTCGATGCCCTCGCAGTTCAGACACATGTGGTCGATGCGTCCCGAGCCCATTGCACCTGCCGCTGCGAAGTCTTGGTCACCATCGGTCGGCGTCTTCAGGTAGGTATCCTGATGCTCGGAGTGGCGTGCCTTCCCGACGTGGATGACGTCCTGGTCGCCAATGTAGAGCCAGTACACCGGGAAGCCGAATTCCGGGTGATTGCCGTTGCGGAAACCCAGGTTCTTGACGAACCAGTCTCGCGTGGCCTCGGGGTCGTGGGTGAGGATCAGCAGGTGCTCGAGAAAACGCAGTCCCATGATCTATCTCCTTGTGCGTGGTCGTGACGTGAATGTGCGCGCCGCTTACTTCGCATGCTCGCCGGCCACCGCGCGAGTCTCTCCGCTCTCCATCAGGGTGCGCGTAGCGTTGATCGATGCGTAGATCCAGAGGATCTTCATCGGCTCGACGTTGGACTTGTTGCGGAAGCGGTGCGGCACATTGGGCGGGATAAAAGTGGTATCGAGGGGCTTGAGCTCATGCACGTCGCCGTCTATATCGAGATAGGCGTGGCCACTGAGCAGAATAACGCTCTCCTCGCAGTTGTGACTGTGGAAGGGAATCGCGGTGCCGGGATCGAACTCGGTGATGCCGTTGATGAAGGTGGTAGCGCCCACGGAAGGCACCACCATCGGCGTGGTACGCGCACCACCCCCACGGTCATGGCTCTGAATCTGATCGGGGCACAGCACGGCATACTTGATGGCGGTCATGGATGGTCCTCGCTTGGTCCGGAAATGCAGTTGATGGATGTCAGGTGCGGGCCGGGCCGGTCCATACGGACTTGATGTTGGTGAATTCGTGCAGGCCGAGCATGCCCAACTCGCGCCCATAGCCCGATTCTTTGATGCCGCCGAAGGGCAGGCGCGGGTCGGAGGCGACCATGCCGTTGATGAAGACGGCACCAGCCTCGATCTGGCGCGAGAGCTGCCGCGCGCGGTCAAGGTCGGTAGTCCATACCGCTGCGCCCAGCCCGAACGGTGTGCCATTGGCCACACGCACGGCTTCCTCGGCGTTGGCCACGCGCAGAATGGCTGCGACCGGACCGAAGGTTTCCTCGCGCGCGGCGGTCATCTCCGGCGTGCAATTGTCGAGCACGGTCGGCTGATAGAACGCGCCGTGGCCCGCCACCGGCGCACCGCCAAGCAGCCGCCGTGCACCTTGCCTCACCGTAGCCTGTACCTGTGCATCCAGTTCGTCGCGGAGATTGCGTCGGGCCATCGTGCCCTGCGTGCTGGCCGTATTCATCGGATCACCGACCACCAATTGCCGGGTGCACTCGCAGAACGCCTCCACGAACTGGTCGGCGACTGCGTGCTCAACAATGAACCGCTTGGCCGAGATGCAGCTTTGCCCCGTGTTCTGGAAGCGTGCCTTGACTGCCACCGTGGCGGCTCTCTCGACGTCGGCATCCGCGAGTACGATGAACGGGTCGGAACCTCCTAGTTCCAGCACTTGCTTCTTGAGCGCCTGGCCGGATTGGGATGCGATGCTACGGCCGGCCGGCGTGGAGCCGGTGAAGGTCACGGCCGAGATGCGGCGGTCGGCGATCAACCGGGCGACCTCGCCGGAGCCTACCAGCAGTGTGGAAAATAATCCCTCGGGCGCGCCGGCACGCAGGAACACGGCTTCCAGGGCGAGTGCGCATTGCGGCACGTTGCTCGCGTGCTTGAGCACCAACGCGTTACCGCCGGCCAGCACTGGCGCGGCCGCGCGCATCACCTGCCAGAACGGGTAATTCCAGGGCATCACGGCCAGCACCACACCGATCGGGTCGTACACGATGCGACTGTCGCTAGCGCTGCTGGCGATCATCGCGTCGAGCAGGAAACGGGGCGCGGCGTTGGCGTAGACGTCGAAGTTCCATGCGCATTTGTCGATTTCTCCCTCAGCTTCGGCCAGTGGCTTGCCCATCTCGAGCGTGGCCAGCGGAGCCAGCGCGGCTCTGTCGGTGCGCAGAGTCTGAGCCACGCGGCGCAGCAGTGCCATTCGATCAGCGATAGGCGTGACGGCCCACTGGCGCTGCGCGCGCGCGGCCTGCCCGAGCTTACGTTCAATCTGCTCCGCAGAGTGCGCCTCGTATTGCGCCAGAATGACGTCGGTGGTTGGGTTGAAGGAAGTGATCATGCAAGTGCCATATCGGACAGAGGGGCGATGCCGAGGTCGGTCGCCAGGGTGTTCAATTCGGCCATCAGCCCGGCAGAAACCGGGACGCCGCTTTCGCTGTAGCGGGCACGCCTTTCATGGCTTTGCTCGCCGGGCAGCCAGATGCGCTCTACGCCGGGCAGGCGCTGGCTGCCCCGTATGTCGCGAACAATGCGGTCGACCGAGCGCTTGAAGTCTCCAGGATCGCCGAAGGCCGCGAGGTCGATAACCAGGATGGCCTGGCCGGTATTGGTTACGCTCGTGTGATCAGCGTTGAAGTCGATCACGTCACGCCCCATGGCTGCCCCGCTCAAGGTGCCCGCCAGGAGCCCGATGACGAGTGCCAGGCCGTAGCCTTTGTGACCGCCGATGGGCAGCAGAAAGCCCTCGCCTGCTCGATTTGGATCGAGAAGCGGCTTTCCTTCGCGGTCGATCATCCAGCCCTCGGGCAAAGGTTGGCCACGCTTGGCCTTGGCCTTGACTTTGCCGTAGGCCGCTACCGTAGTGGCCATATCCAGAACCACCGGCGGTTCGTCGGCGGCGGGTACGCTGGCGGCGATCGGGTTGGTCGATAGCAACATGTCCATGCCGCCCCAAGGCGGCAGGTGATTGGCGTTTCCGACCGCGAAGTACAGGCCGAGCATGTTGTGCTCGAGCGGACGACGCGCGTAAAGCGAGGCGGGGCCCGCATGGTTGCTGTAGCGTGTGCCGACCCAAGCTACGCCGGCCTTGCGGGCCTTCTCGATGGCGATGTCCACGGCGCGCGAGACCACCAGGTGCCCCATGCCGTTATCGCCGTCGACTACCGCCATCGCATCGCGCTCGCGCACAACGTGGATGTTCGGGTGCTTGTTGATGCCGCCGGCCTGGATGCGCTTGATGTACTGCGGCAATCGGATGACGCCGTGGCCATCAGAGCCTTGCAGGTCGGCTTCGGTCATCAACCGGGCGACTTGAGTGGCGTCGGCCTCAGGCAAGCCTTGGCTGACGAAAGCGGTCTGGATGAAGCGCCGCAACGCTTCCGGGGAAATGATAGTTGAAGTCATGAGACAAATAGGAATGCGATGGTCGTGGCCCCGGACCGCGGAGTCCGGAATGTCGCGTTTGGCACCCGGTTGACCTGGATGCCCCTCTCTTGCATGAACTTGTGGTAAAGCGCTGCGCCGTCCCACGGTGCAGAGCCTGGCGCCGTGATGTCGGGCGGTATCACATCGGTTTGCGGCCGGCCCACGCCACGCGGTTCAGTAACGTCATATCGTGCCTCCGTCGGGTCGTCCTTCTGCCGGGCGGCCCAGCCATGGATGAGCTTCAAGGTTAGGCGGCGTCCGAAGCCGCGTCTAATGCTATATTTGGGCTCTCCCATATCATTGTGATATGGATAAGGACGGCGGGCCATTTCCGCCGGGGCCGCCATGAACCTCCGGACGCTTCGTTATTTCATTGCTGTCGCTGACAGCGGTAGCCTGACCGCCGCCGCCGCTGCGATACCGATTGCGCAACCCGCGCTCACTCGTCAGATGCGAGACCTGGAGAGCGAAATGGGCGCGCAGCTGCTGCAGCGGCTACCGCGCGGCGTGCGTCTGACGCCTGCGGGCGTGACACTCTACGAATCTGCGCAGCGCATCTTGGCCGAGGCCTCTCGCTTAGGGCGGCGCCTGGCGCATCGGCCCCAGAAGGATTGCCCGCCCGTGGTGCTGGGGGCTTCGCCCACACTCGCGCGGCTGCTGCTGCCTCGTCTGTTCGAGAACTGCATCGACGCCATGGAGGGATTGGAGTTGCGTGCCCGCGAGGCTTTCACCCCAACATTGCTGGACTGGCTGGAGCGCGGCATGATTGACATGGCTGTGCTGACCAACCCCGAACCGCGCCGCACACTGTCGTTCCATCCTCTGTTGGGCGAGCCCTTCGCGCTGGTCTCGCATGCGCAGATGCGCATTGGTCCAGTGGTTTCGGTGAACCAGCTCGCGTGCATCCCGCTGCTCATGACCAGCCTGCACAGGGAATTGGTAGAGCGTCAACTCGCCGGCCTGGGCAAGGCGCTGCGAGTACGCGCCGAAATCGATTCGGTAGACTCGATCCGCGAGTTGGTACAGGGCGGCCGCTGGGCGACTATCATGCCGATCTCGGTGTTCCGGGACAGCTCGCAGCTCCCCTTTGTGGTGAGGTCAGAGATATCCGGCGTGCAGCTCAACCGGGTACTCGTGCTGGCTACGCGTGTTGATCCGAGTCCGAATCCCTCGCTTTCGCTTGTCTACGAACTGGTGGAGGCCGAGTTTGCGCGCATGGAACGCATGGGCATCTTCAGTTTCGCGGCCGCCGACCCGGTCGTCGTCGAGCCCGACAAGGGCTGAAGCATCCGTGTTCATGACGAGCGCTATCCGAATGCGAAAGCTCGACCTATCGTTCTGAACGGCGCCACCGTCACATCACGTCAATGGGGGCCGCAGGCCCCTTCTGAGGGTCGGCCGGGATCCTTCCTCACCGGTCACGCGCAGCCGCCGTTTTTGCAGCGTGAACCCAGCCTTAGCAAAAACCTGCGGCACGCAATGCCCGTGACAGCCGCCTGCCAGACGCCGTCTCCAAGCGCCGCAAACCGCGCACAACAGGACAATCGGGACAACCACATCCCCCGCCATCTTGTGCGTCATAACAGCGGTCTCGAATGTACCACCGTCATGACGCGCACCGCTTACGTGTCAGAAACGGTGGCGAATCCCGACGATCGCACGCTCTTGAGTCGCCTTGCCGCCATCGACATACGCGTCCGCAATCACCGCCTGTGCCTGGCCCGCGCCGTTGCTATCCGACGCATGCCCATAGCTCATCGTTGCGTAGAAATCGGTACGCTTGCTGAGCGCGTAGTCGGCCGCGAGCGTGACCTGCTGGTAGGTGGCCGACGAATCGCCGTGCGATTTCAGGTAGTTGTAACCCGTCTGGAACAATAGTGCCGGAGAGGCCTGCCACGCGACGAACACCGAACCGTTGTTGTAGCGCTCGGCCGTGCCGAACGTCGAATGCCCCTCGCGCAGGTACTCGGCATAGCTATAGTGGCCTCCCAGCGTGAATGCGCCGAGCACGTAGCTCAAGCCTGCCCGCGTGATATTCACCGCAGTCGCGTAAGCACTGTTGACCGATGGCAGGAAGATCGTATCGGCGCTGGTTGCGCCACACGTCGACAGCACCGCGTTACCGTTGTCCAGATGCGCATAGCCGGCCGCGACGATCAATGGCCCGGCCGTGTACGACATCGCTGCGTTGTACGCCTGCCCTGTGCCAACCGAGCCGGCCACGCCTCCGAACCCGTACATCGCGGCCACCTGCACGACGGGCTCACCCATTTGACCGCATTGCTGTTGCGGATCGAACCGTCGGCATTATCGACGTCGCCGGGCGCCGTGAAGTACTCGAGAAAATTATTCCCCTGTACCGGCAACACCAGATCCTGCAACGTATCCTGCTGGCGGCCGGCCGTCACCGCGCCGAATCCGCCCGTCAGCCCGACGAACGCCTTGCGTCCGAACAGCAGCCCGGTACTCATCTTGCCGTTGTCCACGTTGAAGCCGTTCTGCAGGTTGAACAGTGCGCTCAAGCCGCCGCCGCGATCCTCCGTGCCGTTCAGCCCCACTGGCTGACGGACATCTGCCCCGACTGCAGCTTGACCTGGTTGCTGGCGCCGCCGGTGTTGTGCGTGTACTGGCGCGAATGCGTTGCCGCACACGCCGGCTGCGCATGCAAGGGCGGTCTAAGCAATCCATTTCATTGCCGTGCTCTCCTGCCGTTGCGTGGTTGATCCGATTGATATACTTCCTTCATCTGTCGCTATTCTATTCGGATAACGACGTTATGGGGCGATACGGATGGTGCGTTCCGATTCCCTACCAACCTACCTATCCGCCGCGAACCGATCCTGCTTGATGCGTGCCGTCACACCACCCGACGAACCAAACCCACCTGTCGCCCCACCAAGCGCAAGCGCACCGCTACCGACGGCAGTTGCACTTTGCCCTAACGCGATACCGCCTGCGCCACTGGCTAACGACTGTCGACCAAAGGCTATCGACGTAGCGTTTGTTGCACTGGCCAAATTCCGCAGAGCCATCGAACCGTCTCCCGACGCTACCGGGCTACTCGAACCAAGACTATTCGCCCCGATGGCGATCGAATTGTCCCGTGGCGCTCGCCGCTCCACCAAGTGTGGTTGAGGTATTTGTTGCTACTGTCCCAGTTCCGACAGCCGTTGCTCCGGTGATCTGCCCCCGGTGAACACACCACCGAGGACCTCAACGAAGGCGCCCTCACGCTTGCCGAAGCGGTGGGCGCATGGAAGCTCGACTAGACCACCGCTGGCACCCAGACGAGCGGCGACAGCGCATGCGGCGCTTCATCGCGCGGCGCTGTGCTTCGGAAACCTCATCGCTATGACGAGCCCGCCGTCGGCCGCGTTGGAAATCTGCAGCGTGCCGCCGTGATGGCGAACGAGGCGGTGAACGATGGCCAGGCCCAAGCCGCTGTGCGAGGTGCCGCCGCGAGCGGGATCGAGCCGGACGAACGGACGCAGCACGCGGTCGAGATCGGGCTCGGATACGCCGGGCCCGTGGTCCCGCACCACGAGTTCGTAGTGCTCGTCATACGCTCGCGTGGCGATCTCCACGGGCGGCTCGCCGTAGGTCAGCGCATTTTCGACGAGGTTCGAAAGAATACGGTCGATATCGACCGTGGGCAGCATGAAGTCGGGCCCCGCGCGAAGATCGAGCGTGACAAGCGCATCGGTATGCGCTTCGCCGCCCGGACTCGGCGCGTCGGTGTAATCGAGACGGCAATGCGTGTCCACGCTGATTTGCGGCGACCCTTCGGGGCTCTCGTGCGCAAAGTCGAGAAACTGTGTGACGACACGCGACATGGATTCGGTATCGCGCAGAAACCCCTCGCGATCGCTACGGTCGGTCAGCAGGTCTGCCCGCACCTGCATGCGTGTGATCGGTGTCCGCAGGTCGTGCGCGATACTCGCGAGCATCACGGCGCGCTCGCGCTCTGCCTCGGCCAGCTCGCGCGTCATGTCGTTGAAGTCGCCAATCAGCTCGCGCAGTTCGCGCGGCCCGCGTGTGCGCACGCGGTTTAGATGATGGCCAGTGCGATGCTCACGCGCGGCTGCGGCAAGATCGCGGATGGGGCGGTTCAGGTGCCACGCAAGCACGACGGCAACCACGATAGCGAACACCAGCGTCAACGCCAGCACCCCGGTGAAACGACTCAGCGGCACCTCGGCCCGCGGCAGCACGATGCCACGCGTGCTGCCTGCGGGGAGCACGCGCAGCGTGCCGTCGCTATCCATCGCCACGTGGGTGCCCGGCGGCAGCACGTGCCGCAGTTGCCGTTCGATGGGCCCGTGCGTGTCGCCGCGAAAGCGCTGCGCGTCGGCGGCCGGCAGTTGCTTCAGGTCCACGAACTCAATACCGAGGATATTTGCCACGGACCGTTCGCCGCCGCCATCCTGCTCACCCATGCTGGCGGCAGCCTCCACGACGCGCGAAATATGGAAGGCGGCAAGGCTCATGCGGGTTCGGTCGATCAGCAGCAACGACGTGAGGTGAACCAGCACGAGCAGGCCCACCGTCGTGATGACGAGCCGGCCGAACATCGAATCAAACGGATTCTTCATCGGCCGGGCTGTCGGGTATGAACATGTAGCCGACGCCGCGCATGGTTTGCAACCGTCGGGGATTGGACGGATCGTCCTCGATCAGGCGGCGCAGGCGCCATACCGGCACGTCGATGCCGCGCTCCGTCACCTCGGCATCCGGACCGTGGAGCAGCTCGATGAGCCGCGTACGCGAAAGCGTCTCCATGGGGTGCGAGGCCAGCACCTCGAGCAGCGCGTACTCGCCGCCCGTGAGCTTCACGGGTGTGCCTTCCCTCAGCAGCGTGCGCGTCGAGAAATCCAGTTCGAAACGGCCGAACCGGCACGGGGCGCGCTTCTCCTGCACTACCGTGGTTTGCGGCTGGCCTTGGCGGCGCAGCACCGCGTGGATGCGCGCGAGCAGTTCCTGCGGCATGAACGGCTTGCCCAGATAGTCGTCCGCACCCAGTTCGAGCCCCAGCACGCGCTCCACGCCTTCGGCGCGCGCGGTCAGCATGATGACGGGAATCGTGTCGCCGCGCGCGCGCAATTGCTTGAGCGCGGTGAGGCCATCCACGCCCGGCATCATGAGGTCCATCACGATGATGGACGGCCGCTCGCGTTCGAGCCGCCGCGCCAGATTGGTGGCGTCGTGCAAGACGGAGAACGCGCTGCCGCGTTGCTGGAAGAACTTGCGCAGCAGGTCGCGCAGCTCGGCGTCGTCATCAACGAGCAGGACCTGCAGCGTGGAATCGGGAAAGGGGGGTGCGTGCACTTCGGGTATTCGGGTGGTATGAGAACGGATTGATGGTAGCCCGGAGAAGGCTCGACTGGCTTTCGAAATATTACTGTGATTTGCGATCCCTAACGGAACCGGCACAAGGGCCCGGCCGCGCAGGTATTACGTACACCGAAAGCCCGATTCTCATTTCCCTGTCCGGGCGCGCCACCGGACAGTAAGTTTCCGTAAGCACGGAAATAGGCGACGTCGGTAGCGTTACGCCTTGCCCAGCACCGGTTCCGCTGAGCTGCCATTGAAGCGCTCGGTGCCATCCCGTTCCCGCATCGCGATGTCCAAACAGGTCAAAGATGAAGACGTCAATCCTCTCTAACCACGCGCACCACCGCACGATGTGCAGGCCGCGGCGCTTATTTTCCGCGCTCTCGATATTCGCCATACTCGGCACCGCGGGCTGCAACAAGCCGACAGGCGCGCCCTCCGGCTTTGCCGCACAAACCGCCGCGGTCGGCGTACTCACGCTCGCGCCGCAGCGCATCGTCGAAACCACCGAACTCTCCGGCCGCCTTTCCTCGCTGAAGGTTTCCGACGTCCGCCCGCAGGTGGGCGGTATCGTCTTGAAACGCCTGTTCGTGGAAGGCAGCGACGTGAAGGCGGGCCAGGTGCTCTACCAGATCGACCCGGCCACCTACCAGGCGACCTACGACCAGGCCCGCGGCACGCTCGAAAAAGCGCGCGCCACGCTGGCCTTGGCGAAAACGAAAGCGGATCGCTACACGGAACTCGTGAAGATCAACGCCGTGAGCAAGCAGGATTACGACGATGCCGTCGCCGCCATTCGCGAAGACGCAGCCGACGTCACGGCCGACGAGGCGTCGCTCGAATCTGCGCGCGTCAACCTCGAATACACGCGTGTGCGCGCCCCAATTTCCGGGCGCATCGGTGCATCGAGCGTGACCGAGGGTGCGCTCGTCACCTCGAACCAGACCACCGCGCTCGCCACCATCCAGGCGTTCGACCAGATGTACCTCGACGTCACGCGCCCCAGCACGGAATGGCTGAGGCTTCGCAAGGCCTTCGCCTCCGGGCGCCTGAAGAAGACGGGCAGCGACAGCGCCGCCGTCACGCTCGTGATGGAAGACGGCACCGAATACACCCACCCCGGCGCGCTGCAGTTCTCCGGCGTCACGGTGGACGCCACCACGGGTTCGGTCACGCTGCGCAGCACGTTCCCGAACCCCGAGCGCGAATTGCTGCCCGGCATGTTCGTGCGCGCCCGCCTGGAAGAAGGCGAGAACGACAACGCGATACTCGTGCCGCAAATGGCCGTGACGCGCGCGTCGGACGGCAAGGCGAGCGTCTACGTCGTGGATGCGGCCGGCAACGCACAGCAAGTGCAAGTCACGGCCGACAACGCATTCCGCGACCAATGGATCGTGACCTCAGGCCTGCACACCGGCGACCGTGTGATCGTGAACGGCCTGCAGGGCGTGCATGCGGGTGCGCCGGTCAAGGTGGCGGCCGATACGCCGCAGACGCAGGCGAACGCGGTGTCCGCGGCACCCGCGACAGACACGGCCTCGACCGTGTCGGCACAACGCTAGGCGGAGAACGGCATGGCAGAGTTCTTCATCAAGCGTCCCATTCTCGCGTGGGTCATGGCCATCGTCATCATGCTGGTGGGCGCGGCGGCGGTCACGAGTCTCCCCGTCGCGCAGTACCCCACCATCGCGCCGCCGTCGGTGCAGGTGACGGCCACTTACCCCGGCGCCTCCGCCGACACCGTCGCGGCAACCGTGACCCAGGTGATCGAGCAGAAGCTGAGCGGCATCGACAACGTGCTGTACATGTCGTCCACGAGCAGTTCCGCCGGGCAGGCCACCATCACGCTGACGTTCAATCCCGGAACGAATCCCGACATCGCGCAGGTGCAGGTGCAGAACAAGGTGACGCAGGCCACGCCTACACTGCCCCAAACGGTGCAGAAGCAAGGTGTGCAGGTCGCGAAGGCGTCGACGAACTTCCTCATGATCGTCGCGCTCTCGTCGCCGGGCGGCACCTGGAATTCGGTGGATCTCGGCAACATCATCGCGACCCGGATCGAAGATCCGCTCGCGCAGTTGAACGGCGTGGGCGACGTGACGCTGTTCGGCGCGCAGCACGCCATGCGCATCTGGCTCAACCCGGTGAAGCTGCACAGCTTCGGACTCACGCCCTCCGACGTGACCACGGCTATCACGAACCAGAACGTCGAGCTTTCCACGGGACAGGTAGGCGGCTCGCCGGCAACGGACTCGCAGGCCATCAACGCAACCATCCGCTCGTCGAGTCTGCTGACGACCGCCGACCAGTTCGCCAACATCCTGCTGCGCGTGAACAGCGACGGCTCGCGCGTGCTGCTGAAGGACGTGGCACGCGTGGAGGTGGGCGGCGACAGCTACGACACCTCGTCGCGTCTGAACGGCAAGCCGGCATCCGCGCTCGCCATCAAGCTCGCCACCGGAGCCAACGCGCTGGACGCAGCCAACGCGGTGCGCGCGAAGCTCGCCGAAATCCAGCTGCAATTGCCGCAGGACGTAGCCATCAGTTACCCGTACGACACCACGCCGTTCGTTCGCATCTCGATCGAAGAGGTCGTGAAGACGCTGCTCGAAGCAGTCGTACTGGTTTTCCTCGTGATGTACCTGTTCCTGCAGAACGTACGCGCCACGCTGATTCCGACCATCGTGGTGCCCGTTGCGCTGCTCGGCACGTTCGGCGTGATGTCGATGATCGGTTTTTCGATCAACGTGCTCTCG
Organism: Burkholderia sp. 572; assembly: GCF_040545135.1. Taxonomy (NCBI): domain Bacteria; kingdom Pseudomonadati; phylum Pseudomonadota; class Betaproteobacteria; order Burkholderiales; family Burkholderiaceae; genus Burkholderia; species Burkholderia sp. 572. Next base: position 16,015 of record NZ_JBEPLH010000047.1, read on the forward strand.
ATGTTCGCGATGGTGCTCGCCATCGGCCTGCTCGTGGACGATGCCATCGTTGTGGTGGAAAACGTCGAGCGCATCATGAGCGAGGAGAGGCTCGACCCGAAGGAAGCCACGCACAAGGCGATGGGGCAGATTACCGGCGCCCTGGTCGGCGTGACTACCGTGCTCACCGCCGTCTTCATTCCGATGGCGTTCTTCGCGGGCTCCACGGGCGCGATCTACCGGCAGTTCTCCATCACCATCGTCTCGGCGATGCTGCTGTCGGTCATGCTCGCGCTCACGCTCACGCCGGCGCTGTGCGCCACGCTGCTCAAGCGCGCCGACGTGGAGCACCACGACAAGCGCGGCTTCTTCGGCTGGTTCAACCGGTGGTTCGCGAAGAGCAATGCGGGCTACAGTTCCGCGCTCGCACGCGTGGTCGCACGGCCCGCCCGTTACATGCTTCTCTACGGCGCGATCGCCGGCGTCGTGGCATTGCTCTACGTCACGTTGCCCTCCTCGTTCCTGCCCGACGAGGACCAGGGCTACTTCATCGTGTCGATCAGCGCGCCCGCGGGTACGCCGGCTTCGCGCACGCTGAAGACGGTGGAGGCCGTGGAACAGTACGTGCTGAAAGACGAGCCGGGCGTCAAGCAGGTCATCGCCATCAACGGCTTCAGCTTCAACGGCCAGGGGCAGAACAACGCCATCGCATTCGTGACGCTCAAGGACTGGAGCGTGCGCGGTTCGCGCGACAGCGCGCCGGCCATCATCGCGCGCGCCAACCAGCATTTCGCCGGCAATCGCGACGCGCGCATCTTCGTGCTGAATCCGCCCGCCATTCAGGAACTGGGTACGCAAAGCGGCCTCGACTTCGAGATCGAAGACCGCGGCGGCGCAGGACACGACAAGCTGCTCGCGGTGCGCAACCAGTTTCTCGGCATGGCGTCGAAGGAACCGACGCTCGCGATGGTGCGCCCGTCCGGCCTGGAAGACACGCCGCAGTTGCAGGTGGACATCGACCGCGAAAAAGCCAACGCGCTGGGGCTTTCCATCTCCGACGTCAACGACACGCTGCAGACCGCGTTCGGTTCGTCCTACGTGAACAACTACATCGACACGGGGCGCGTGCAGAAAGTCTATGTGCAGTCGGACGCGCCGTATCGCATGATGCCTGCCGACCTTGGCGACTGGTATGTGAAGGCAGGCAGCAGTTCGTCGGGTTCGTCGTCCTCGTCGTCCTCGAGCACCACCACGAGCACGACAGGCTACGACGCCACGATGGTGCCCTTCTCGTCGTTCGCAAAGAGCCACTGGACGTTCGGGCCGCCACAGATCGAGCGCTACAACCGGCAGCTCGCCGCGGGCATGTCGGCCGCCACGCGGCCCGGCGTGAGCACCGGCGAGGCGATGACGGCAGTCGAACAGCTTGCGCGCAAACTACCGGCCGGCTTCGCCGTGGAATGGACGGGCCAGTCGTATCAGGAGAAGCAGGCCGGCTCGCAAGCAACGGTGCTCTATGCGATCTCGCTCGTCGTCGTGTTCCTGTGCCTTGCGGGCCTCTACGAAAGCTGGTCGATTCCGCTTGCGGTGCTGCTCGTCGTGCCGCTCGGTGTGCTGGGCGCGTTACTGGCCGCTCACGGGCGCGGGCTTTCGAACGACATCTATTTCAAGGTGGGGCTGCTGGCCACTATCGGTCTGTCCACGAAGAACGCCATCCTGATCGTCGAGTTCGCGAAGGATCTGCAGGCGCAGGGGCACAGCCTCGTGGATGCCGTACTCGAAGCCGCCCACATGCGGCTGCGCCCCATTCTCATGACTTCGCTCGCATTCGTGTTCGGCGTGCTGCCGCTCGTCATCAGTACGGGTGCCGGCGCCGGCGCACGCCATGCCATCGGCACGGGTGTGACGGGCGGCATGATCGCGGCCACGGTGCTTGCGATCTTCTTCGTACCGGTCTTCTTCGTCGTGGTGCGCAGACTGTTCAAGGAACACGGTCACGCCACGGACTCCGCCGACATCAATGAGGGCAACGCATGAAACGCACACTGATCGCCCTTCTTTGCGCGGTCGCACTGGCAGGCTGCACGCTCGACCCGACGTACCAGCGCCCGGCCGCGCCCGTCGACAGTGCCTGGTCCACCGTCCCCGCGCCGACGCAACCGAAAGCGGCACAGACCACCGCTGCGGCACCGCTGGGCGCCGACCTCGGCTGGCGCGACTTCTTCAGAGACCCGCGCCTGCAAAAGCTGATCGAAGTCGCACTCGCGAACAACCGCGACATGCGAGTGGCCGCGCTCAACGTGGCGCAGTACGAAGCGCAGTACCGCATCGCGCGCGCCAACATCGGGCCCGCCATCAGCGCATCCGGCTCGGTCACGCGCGAACGCGTGGAAGGCTCCACGAGCTCATCCAGTTCGAGCAGTGCGAGCGTGGGGCTCACGTCGTGGGAAATCGACTTCTTCGGCCGCCTGCGCAGCCTCAAGCGCCAGGCGCTGGAGCAATACCTCGCCACGGACGCCGCGCGCACGAGCACGCAGCTCAGCCTGATCGCGACGGTCGCCACCGACTATCTGCAGTTGCTCTCCGACGAAGCTTCGCTGCAGGTCACGCAGAACACCGTGGATGCGGACCAGCACACCTACGACCTCACGGTGAGCATGATGAAGATCGGCAGCGCGTCGCTGCAGGACGTGCGCCAGGCCGAAAGCTCGCTGGCCAGCGCGCGCTCGAGCCTGGCCTCGTACACGCGTGCGGTGGCGCAGGACCGCAACAACCTGGTGGCCGAAATCGGCGCGCCGCTGCCCACCGATCTGCCGCAAAGCGGTTCGCTGATGGAAAGCGAGAACATGTTCGCGGACATCGGCGAAGGCGTGCCGTCGGATCTGCTCACGCGCCGCCCCGACATCGTCGAAGCCGAGCACACGCTGAAGGCCGCCAACGCCAACATCGGCGCGGCGCGCGCCGCCTTCTTTCCGAAGATCGAGCTGACGGCTTCCGCGGGCACCACGAGCAGCAGCCTCTCGAACCTCTTCAAAGCGGGCACGGGTGCGTGGACATTTGCACCGTCCATTTCGGTACCCATCTTCGACTTCGGCTACAACCGCGCCACGCTCGACGTAGCGAAGGTCGAGAAGGACATCGACATCGCCAACTATGAAAAGGCCATCCAGACGGCGTTCAAGGAAGTGTCGAATGCCCTCGCGGGACGCACCACGTACGTCACGCAACTGGCCGCGGACCGCGACTACGTGAACGCCGCGCAGCAGTACTACGACCTCGCTCAGGCACGCTACCGCAGCGGCACCGACAGCTTCCTGACCCTGCTCGACGCGCAGCGCACGCTCTACGCTGCGCAACAGCAACTGATCACGGACATGCTCGCCAAGCAGTCGAACCTCATCACGCTGTACAAGGTGGTGGGCGGCGGCTGGTCGGAGACGAGCGCGATGGCGCAACGATAGTCATACGAACGGTCGACGGGTCGTTTGCTTCGACAATGACCCATCCGATTCGCCCGCACGCCTTGATCCTGCCTCGATTCCACGGCCCGTTTACCGGGCCGGTCTCGGCAGCCGGCCGCCTAGCGGGTGATCGGGCGTCGTTGATTTTCGCGAGGCATGGCTGCATGTCGGACGGATAGTGGTAAACGAATATCTCGTTACTAGGTCGTTCGGCTAGGTCGGCAAACAAGCCAGCGCGCCGTCGAGCGGCCGTTCTGGAGCCGTGCGAGAGGCGCTTCGCGACCCGGAAGCGACATTCTCCGTGGCTTTTTGCAACGGCCCTTCTTCGCCGCCAAGAAGTCGTTCGCAGGACTTGCTACGAACTGCAAAGCCGTTGGTTAGTTGCGGCACATGCAAAGCTCGAACTCGTGTCCGTCGGGACTGCTCAATACAATGCTTTTCATGGACTCGATCTTCAATCCGTCCATCACGATGGTGGCCCCGTTTTCTGTTGCCCGCTTCACGAATTCGTGAAGCGCATTTTCTTCGAACTCAAAGACAGGGACGGAGCTGCTACCTTTTATCTCATCTCCAAAATCGTTTAACAAAAGGCCCAATCTGTTTGTGCCGATCATGAATTCAGTCCACTTGCCGGACCGCTTAAGCGGCTCATATCCGAGAAGTCGCTCCCAGAAAGAAGTGGATGTCTCCATATTACTGACCTTCAAATACACGGTCCGAAGTTTCATGACGTGTCCCCGAAATGGATGCAAACCGAATGTATCAGACGCCAAAATAATTGGTTCATCGCAGGAAACCGTGGAGGGTTTTCGAGCGATTGCATAATCTGACACCTGATTTTGAGGATGTCGGAGGAAGAATTGCTCGATCGCAAGGCACTTCAGGCACTGGGCTGCTGGACCGGCTATCGGTTGGCGCGGGTGGAATGGCCGCAAGGAGAAGCGCGCACGCTGTCGCTGTATCTGAAGCCGGTCAGCAAGGTCATGTACTGCGAGCAATGCGGTGCGCGCTGCCAGCAAATCCACGAGACGACGGTTCGTCGAGTGCGCGATCTGCCGCTGTTCGAGTACCGGGTCGTGCTGCACGTGCCTCGACGCCGGATCTGGTGCGAACACTGCGGCGGCCCGCGACTGGAGAAGCTGGCGTGGCTGGGCCGCTACCAGCGGGTGACGGAGCGATTCGCGAAGGCCTGCGAGAAGCTGCTGCAGGCCGCCAGCGTGTTGATGTCCACGCAGAATTGACCCACCTGAGCCAGTAGTTTTCATCGAATTTTGACCCACGTGATTGAATGCCCTGCTCAATCTTTGAGCAGGGGATACAGAGGTGATCACGGTGGGCATATTGGCCAAGATCAGGCGGATGTATTTCCGCGAGAAGGTCCCGCTGCGCGAGATTGCCAGGCGCACGGGCCTGTCCCGGAACACGGTGCGCAGTTGGCTTCGGCAGACGGATGCCGTTGAGCCGAAGTACCCGAAGCGCGTCAGCCCGAGCGTCGTCGACGAGTGGGCCGCGCAGCTGACAGGCTGGCTGCGTGCGGACAGTCATCGCCCGAAGCGTGACCGGCGCACGGCTCGGTTCATGTTCGAGGCCATCCGCGGCGAGGGCTATGCCGGCAGCTACGGGCGCGTCAGCGCCTTCGTGAGACGCTGGCACGAGGAGCAGGCTGAAGCACCGCGCAGGAAGTGACCTGCCCCCGGTTTTAGTCCGAACTGCAGTTAGAGTCCGAGGTTAAAAACTGCTGCTTCGCGTCGTGCGCCCGGGCGAACTGCGCAGGCGTCAGATAGCCGAGCGAACTATGAGGCCGCTCGGTGTTGTACTCGATACGCCATTCCTCAATCAGCCGCTTGGCGTGGCGCATCGAGACGAACCAGTGCTCGTTCAGGCATTCGTCGCGGAACCGCCCGTTGAAGCTCTCGATATAGGCATTCTCCACCGGCTTGCCAGGCCGAATGAACGACAGCGTGACGCCGGCTTCGTAGGCCCATGCATCCAGCACCTTACCAGCGAATTCCGGCCCGTTGTCGACCGTGATGGATGGGGGTAAGCCTCGCATCTCCTTGAGCCGCTCGAGCACTTGCTGCACTCGTAGGCCCGGCAGCGAAGTATCGACCTCGATGGCCAAGCACTCGCGCGTGTAGTCGTCGACCACGTTCAGGCATCGAAACCGCCGACCATAGGCCAACCCGTCAGAAACTAATGGTATGGTCCACCCGCTTCTTCTATCGTAGTGGCGCTACCACCCATGGAGGCTGCCATGAACTCGGTCACGTTAGGAATCGATCTCGG
>NZ_JBEPLH010000048.1:0-19124 GCF_040545135.1 Burkholderia sp. 572
CGGCAGCGGCGTGCGCTCGACAGCCGCAATACGCTTGCGTCGCCGCTTGCGCACGCTCAGCCCCGCCTTGCTGTACAGGCGCCAGATGCGCTTGTCGTCTAATTGCTGTCAATAGATCATCCTCCTGGAAAGGGTTCAGACCAGCCGTTTCCTTGTCGTCTTCGTGGTCGTGTTCACGCCACAACATGCCGTCAGAGAGTCGCTACAACGTTCCGATGTGATTGCCGCGGTTTTCCCGCAAAGCGCGTCAAGGAATCGTTGAGGCGACGTAATCAGCCTGGATGAACCGGTACCGCAGTTGTTGCAGGTAAAGCGACTTGCGACGGCGAGCGTGTGGCTATCCCGGGATGAACTCCTTGCCGCTTCTCCACATTGAGAGCAGCAGCGTCGAGAGTTTGCGAGCGGTTGCAACCAGTGCTTTGCGCAGGCCAATCCGGGGAATCAGTGCCTGCGCCCAACGTCGGAGTGCGCAGTCGCGCTTATGACGCAGGAGCAAAGCCGACGCCGCCTCGAACAGCATGTGTCGTGTCAGCCGGCAGCCGGTCTTGGATATTCCACCGTTATGGTCGACGTCCCCTGATTGGTACTTTCTTGGCGTTAGACCAAGATACGGACCAATATCGCCGACACGGCGAAATCGATCCGGATTGTCGACTGCAGCAGCGAATGCCACTGCTGTCTTCACGCCGACACCGGGGACCGTCATCAGACGACGACACACATCGCTGGCGCGCGCAATCCGTTCAAGCGCCTTGTCGGTCTCACGGACTTGCCTGTCTATATGCCTCCAACTGTCGAGCAGGATGTCAACTACGCCACGGATTAGCGATGTCGATGGCGTATGTTGCTCGACGAGTTTCTCGAATGCGCTGCGCGTACCAGGAGGCAGCACAACACCAAAGGTTTTGAGCACCCCGCGGATCTGGTTGTACAGGCCGGTACGCATACTGACCAATTGACTGCGCGCTCCAAGAAGCAGCCGGACTTCGTGGCTCGCGATACTTTTGACTTCGACGGCACGATACCAGCCACTGCGCGTGAGTTGAGCAATGCCGCGCGCATCATTGCTGTCAGTCTTGTTCAGTTGCGTCGCGAGCGCTGCGTGCACGTGGCGGGCATGAATGCAATCAACAGGAACACCTCGATTTCGCAGTGCGTGATAGAACCATACTGCGAGAGGGCCAGTTTCCATTCCGACGCGCCGGACCTCAGGGGCTTGCTGTCGGATGATGCTATCAATAGCCTGCGGATCCGATGCTACTGTTCCGCGCCAGACGGGATTACCGTCCCCATCGATTACGCAAACCGCCGTTGACTTCTGCGATACATCGAGACCCACATACGTTTCCATGGCAGCCTCCGTCGTTAGCCGGAGACGCAATTACAGCATGTGGTTGCGGGAGCAGGTTGCCGATCCGCTCGACGGCGTTCAGCATGCTGATGCGCCGGCTGTCGGCGGCGCGCGTGTCGGAAGTATGCATGGTGGCGTCGAGAGTCAGTCGGGTTGGGAGGCGTTTGCCAGAACGAGGCGATAACCGGTGCCGTACACGGTGAGCAATTTCATGCCATGCCGGCCGTCGAGTTCGAGCTGGTTGCGGACGGCGGCGATATGCGCCGTCAATCGCCGGTTCTCGCTGACGCGCCGCTTTCCCCATACGAGCTGGAACAGGTGGTCGTGATCGAGATCCCGGCCGATGTTCATCATCAGCGCGAAGGCGATCTGGAATTGCTTTTCGGTCAGCACGATCGCTTTCCCGTGAAACCGAAACGTGCGACTTCCGCTGTGCAATTCATAGGCGCCGACCCGCATCGCCTGGCGATGTGTGCGGCAGTGCATCGACCATCGGAGCCAGTACGCGATCGTCGACGCAAGTACAAGCTCCGATAGGGAACAGGCGATGTATTCGTTCGCACCCGCGCCGATGCTGCCAGTCGCGTACGCATCTCGGTCGCTCTTGCCGACTGCGATCAATGGCATCGCATCGCCGAACCGAAACCGCAATGCGCGAATTGCATCGGTCGCCTGCGAACATACGGACTCGCTGCGAATCATCACAAGATCGAAGCCGACACCGCGCGGCGTGTTCTGAAATGACGCCAACGAGTTGAAGCGATCGACGCTGTATCCGAGTCGAATCAGCGTGCTCTCGAACTGAAGGCGATTCATCCCGTAACCAGGCTGCCGCCAGCTTTCGAACGCGTCGAGCATTTTCATGGCGTTGATATCGATGAGCGCGATCTTGAGTGAAGCGCGGCCGTTCATCGTTGATCGCCCGTCGGCATGGATTGCGCAGGATTGTCAGCCGGGCGGGGTAGGAACAAGTTTGTTTGCAGCATGGGATGGAAGTTCTGCTGGATTCGATCAAGGCGTGGACCGTATGGCGATTTCACGTCATGGCAGCGAGTGGCCGTCCGCTCGGACGGCGGTGTCATGGCGGCCGGCGAGCCGGGACGGCGCAAATGGATAGCGTTGGTCCGAGCCTGTGACGGCAGCGTCGTGATGAAGTATGTCCGGCACGAATGGTGCCGTATATGGGACGTGTCTCCGACGGGAGCCGTACCGATTCGATAATTACCGGTCATCGTCGGACGTGATGTCGGCTGCGTCGCGCCCCCCGGCACATGCTGCGATCGCCCAGTGAATGCGGGCTCAGCGCGCGATGACCCGAAGCTTCCCTGAGCGGAATTCGTCGGCGAGAAAGAATGGGAGATTCAGCGCCCAGCTGTGCTGGCGAACCGGTGCGTCGTAGGCGAGTGGGGCTTTACCAGCGTGGACCAGAGCGATTGGCTGGCGCGCGCCGTCGGGCAGCGACGAGGGGCCGCCGATGCTGGCGTAGGCCGTGTTGCTGCCGACATGGAACCGATCCGTGCGCCAGCGTACCGGCGCATGCGCGGGAAACGGACGGGCATCGTGGAAGCCGAACAGCTCGTCATGGTTCATGATGCTTTCGCGTACCGTCGGCCACAGGACCGTGCGCAGGAACTGCTGATCGGTGAAGCGGGCGGGGCCGCGATAATTCGCTAGGAAGTCGGATATCAACTGCGCGACGGGCGGGATCACACGCGTGCATCCTCCCCACAGGCCCGCGAGCAGCAGCTCGGTATGGGTGAAATAGTCGCGCATGTGATGGAACAGGCGATCGCTCGCGAGCCATTCGTCGACTGCCGCCACTTCGCGCTCCGAAAGCAGCGAATCTGCGTCGCGGACGATGAAGCGGTCAACGCCGGGATCGTCCATGATCAGGAAACGCCACAACGTTCCCGGAATGGCGCGCCGTTCGTGGCGATCCATCGCGACGAGTTCCGCGCCGGCGTCGCGCAGCCTATGCTGCACGTGTTCCGGTACGCTGCCGTCGAGGTAGACGCGGCAGGTCCATGCGGGGTAAAGCTCATGCGCGACTCGCGCGTTCATCACGGCGGTCTCGCAATAGCGTGGGTTCGCGCCATACAGGCTATATGCGATGACGTTGCGCGTCCGGGCGTCAGGGTCGAATCGCGGCGGCACTGCGGGCAGCGGCCAGCGCGTCCCGTGGCGGAACTTCTCGTCGGCGTCGGCCAGCGATCGATGTCCATGGCGGCGAAGCTCGTCGCACTTACCGAGCCAGCCGCAGACTTCCGCGAGGCCGTCCAGCCAGGTGTCGGATGCGCGGGCGCGGTGGGCGGGCGGCGCGTCGTGGATCTGCATGTATACGCGATAGGCGTCCTCATGCCGGCCCGTTCGCATCAGGCACAGCGCGTAATCGCCGAGGATCGTCACGTTGCCCGGGGTGTGGGCAAGCGCGGTCTGCGCAAGCTGCAGCGCAACGGCGTATTCAGCCGTAGCCATCGCTGCGCGGAACTGAGTGGCGAGCGCCTCGAGTTGCAGCTGCACGCGTCGCGCACGCAGGCCGGTTGTCGCTGTCTTGCGTTTCGGAATCGGAGGCGGTCGGAATCTGGACATGATCTTTATCGGGCATAGTTTCGGCATGGCTAACGCGCGCGCGTGCGCGCACCGACGCCGTTCGACGTCGGAGGGCCTGGCCGGTAAAGGGGGGCTTGCAACGGCGAAGACCGTTTGCAGGCAGGTGCTACGAGCGTTACTGGGGCTTGTCGTCGCGCGCGGTCTTGCGGCCGGTTGCCCGGGCTGTCGGCACGTTCGGCGTGTCCGACGTCGAGCCGGATGCGTCATTGGATGCGGCCAACGAGACCCCCATCGAGTACTTGACGAGGTCGGTGTCGGTGTCGATGCCGAGCTTTTTCATCGCGTTCGATTTTTGCGAACTGATGGTCTGCTTGCTGCGCTTCAGTTGTTCGGCGATCTGGTTCACGCTCAATCCCGACACGAACAATCGGACGACTTCTTCCTCGCGCGTCGTCAGCGCGTTGCTCGTGGTGTTGGCCGCCTCGACATCGATTTGCCACGCGACTTCCGAAACCGACGGCGAAAAATATCGGCCGGACGCATAGGCACCTTGAATGGCGGTCAGGACGTGATCGGTGCTGTCCGACTTGCTCAGGATGCACTGGATGCCGAGTTTGAGCAGGGACCGGATCACACCCGGGTTGTCCATCATCGTCAGCACGACGATACGGGTGTCGGGGTAGCGACGGCGCAGGAACGAGAAGAGCGTGATGCCGTCGCCGTAGTCGCCACTCGGCATCGCGAAGTCGGAGACAAGCACGTCGCAAGGATGCTTGTCGAGCGCGGCGATGAGTTGCGTCGAGTTCGACGCGGTGGCGGCCACGTTCACCGAATTATGGGCGGCGAGCGAAGCCAGCAGTCCGTTGATGATGGCAGGATGATCGTCGGCGATGATGACCTGGATGATGAATGGATTCATGTTCGTTTATGTCCGATGTTCAGGCATTTCACTCGATATCCCGCGCAATGCCTCGTCCGATTTTGAGTTCTGCACCCGAAACCCGGTCAAGTACGACATCGGGTCGGTGCGCGGCGGTCGTACCGCTTCGACAACGACACTCTAGTTCGATCCCCTTTCGAAAACCATCGATCTCAAATGGAACGGGGTAGTACAAGTACGATTTATTTTCAGATCGTACCCCATAAACGGTAATCCGGTGGCGGCGGGCGCCACGTCAGGATCCTACGCCGAATGCAGGCCGAGATCGACTCTCGCTCGAACCGGTGCTGATGTCGTTGCGCTCAATTTAATACTGGTCTGACTTCTGTCTGTTTCCCGTCGCATATCCCGCGTTGTCCGATTTCCAGAGAATTGGAACCCGTTTCGTCGCCCGTCAGGCACACCTGGCTGGCCGCAAACGCGGACCCATCGCATCGCTGCTGCTGACTTGACGATCGATTGTTCCGCTACGCCATTTTTCATGACCTTTCGTGCATGAGGCGGGTGTTGCACCCGGCTTCGGCCGCGTCGCCGCCCATGCACGATAGGTACAACGGGTTCAGAACATGACTCTCGATACTGCTCAACCACAGGAACTACAGGATGCGGCCTGGCAAGAACCGCCGAAATCCGCAACCAATCAGGACGGCTTGCTCGATGCCGTCTTGTGGATCTGCGAGCGTTACGGCTGCGGCAAGACGCCGGAAGCGCTGATGGCCGGCCTGCCGAAGGCCGGCGTGCTTTCGCCTTCGCTCGCGCTAGACGCGCTCACCAACGCGGGGCTGACGGCCGGTCTCGTCGACCGCCGCCTGCAATTGCTTCCGGAACACGTGATGCCGATGATCCTGCTGCACAAGAGCGCGGGCGGTTGCATCCTGCTCGCGCGGCGGCGCAATCCGGACAAGGAGGCGAAGAGCAAGCTCCTCTACCAGGTCATCATGCCCGAGGTCGGCCCCGACCCGGTCGAGTTCACGCAGGAGGAGATGGACGAGTTCTACTCCGGTTACGCGATCCTGGTCAAGCCGGCCGCCCGAGTCGACACACGCGCCGGCGAGCAGGAGCCCGAGCCGGCTGGCCACTGGCTGCTGCGCACGCTGTGGCGCTATCGCCGGTATTACGCGAGCGCGGCGCTTGGCGCGCTCCTGATCAACGTGCTCGGTCTCGCGAGCATTTTCTTCACGATGAACGTGTATGACCGCGTCGTGCCGAACCAGGCCTACGTGACGCTGTGGTCGCTCGCGATCGGGGTCGGCGTCGCCATGACGTTCGAGGCGATCTCGCGGCACGTCCGCGCGCACCTGCTCGACGTCGCCGGCAAGAAGGCCGACCTCGTGATGGGCACGTTGCTGTTCAGGCAGGCGCTGTCGATCCGGATGGAGAACAAGCCGGCGTCGGCCGGTTCGTTCGCGAACCAGCTCCGGGAATACGAATCGGTACGCGATTTCGCGACTTCCGCGACACTGTCGGCGATTTCCGATCTGCCGTTCGTCATCCTGTTCATCGGGGTCGTGTTCACGATCGGCGGCACGCTCGGCTGGGTGCCCGCGATGATGGTGCCGCTGATCATCGGCATCAGCGTGCTGGTCCAATGGCCGCTCGCGAAGATCATGAAGGAGAACCTGCGCGAGGCATCACTCAAGCAGGGCGTGTTGATCGAATCGGTCGAAGGGCTCGAGACGCTTAAGGCGGTGGGCGGCGAAGGGTACATGCAGCGCCGCTGGGAACATTACAGTGGGCTTTCGGCTACCTCGTCGATGAAGTCCCGCAAGATCTCGAGCAAGGCGACCAGCCTAGTGACGTTCCTGCAGCAGCTGCAGACGGTGGTGCTGGTCGTGCTCGGCGTGTACCTGATCGACGCCGGCGAACTGACGCAAGGCGCGCTGATCGGGACGGTGATGCTCGCGGGCCGGATCACGGCGCCGCTCAGCCAGGTGATGGGTCTTGCGCTGCGCTTCCAGCAGGCGAAGGCCGCGCTGCATTCGCTGAACAACCTGATGGCGATGCCGGTCGACCGCGATCCGGCGCGCGAATACCTGCCGAAGCCGCCGCTGTCAGGCGAAATCTCGCTTAAGGACGTCGGGTTCGCGTATCCCGCGCCGCCGATGCAGACGAATCCGCCAATCCTCAAGGGTGTCAACCTGGCCGTCAAGCCGGGCGAGCGCGTCGCGATTCTTGGCCGAATCGGCAGCGGCAAGTCGACGCTGCTGCGCGTGATGGCGCGCCTCTACGCGCCGACCGACGGCCAGATGTTTACCGACGGCCTCGATGTCGAGCAGATCGACCCGGCCGACTGGCGCAAGGCGGTTGGCTATGTCGGGCAGGATGCGCGGCTGTTCCACGGCTCGCTGCGCGAAAACGTGATGATCGGCCGCCCGGAGGCGTCCGCCGACGAATTCCTGCGCGTGCTCAGGCTGACCGGCCTGGACCAGGTTGCGGCCAAGCATCCGAAGGGCATCAACCTGCCGATCGGCGAGGGCGGACAGGGCATCTCGGGCGGCCAGCGCCAGCTTGTTTCGCTCGCACGAACCTTGTTGGCCCGTCCGCTGCTGCTGTTGCTCGACGAGCCGACGAGCGCGATGGACAGCCAGACCGAAGGCGTGTTTCTCGATCATCTCGCGCGGGCGACCGAAGGGCAGACGCTGGTCGTCGTCACGCACCGCCCGTCGCTGCTCGCGCTCGTCGACCGGATCATCGTCGTCGAGGAAGGGAAGGTCGTCGCTGACGGCCCGAAGAGCAAGATCCTTGCGGCGCTGTCCGGCGAATCGCGCCCGGCGGCCGGGGACGGGGCTACGCCCCCCCGGGCTGCTGCGCCGCGTGCCGCAGCACCGGACAACGGCGCGTCAGGGCCGGTCACGATGACCGCGCAGCGCGCGTTGCGACCCGCGGCGCCCGCGAATGACGCGGCACCCAACACTAATACACCGGCGGTTGGCGCACCGGCTGCCCAGGAGTCGAAGCGATGAATCTCAATCCATTCAAGAAGTGGTGGCCCGGCAAGGCCAAGCTGACGCCGGGAGATGCGGCGTTCATGAACGACGTGAAGGAATCGCTGCTCACGCAGTCGACGCCCGGTTCGATGCTCGTGATGTACGTGATCGGCGCGATCCTCGTGACCGGCCTGGGCTGGGCGAAATTCGCGCGTGTCGAGGAAGTCACGCATGGCGACGGCACGATCATCTCCAAGAGTCGCGAGCAGGTGATTCAGAGCCTGGAAGGCGGGATTCTGGAGCAGCTCGATGTGCGCGAAGGCGACATCGTCAAGAAAGGCCAGGTGCTTGCCAAGATCGACCCGACCCGCGCGGAGACGAGTTATCGCGAGGCCTGGTCGAAACAGATCGGCCTGAAGGCGACGATCGTGCGCCTGCGCGCCGAAGCGTACAACCAGCCGCTCGTCTTTCCGGACGACGTGAAGGGTGTGCAGGCGGTTGTCAAGCAGGAAACGCTCGCGTACAACGCGCGCCGTCGCGCGCTCGATGACAGCGTGACCGCGCTCGAAAAGAGTCACTCGCTGTCGATGCGGGAGATTGGGCTGGCCGAGCCGCTCGCTGCGAAGGGCCTCGTTTCCGAGGTGGAACTACTGCGCATGCGCCGTCAGGCGAACGAGCTGCGTTCGCAAATCGTCGAGCGGCGCAACCGCTTCCAGGCTGATGCGAACTCCGAACTCATCAAGCTGGAACTCGAACTCGCGCAAACGAGCGAAACGGTCGTGGGTCGCGCGGACGTGCTCCAGCGGACCACCGTGGTGGCGCCGGTCTACGGTACCGTGAAGAACATTCGCGTGAATACCATCGGCGGCGTCATCCAGCCAGGTGAGCACATCATGGAAATCGTGCCGCTCGAGGATCAGTTGCTGGTTGAAGCGCGCATCAAGCCGTCCGACGTAGCGTTCCTGCGCCCGGACCAGCCGGCGACCGTCAAGATCACCGCGTATGACTTCGGCATCTATGGCGGCCTCAAGGGCAAGGTCGAGCACATCAGCCCGGATACGCTGAAGGACGACCAGAAAGCCGCGGCGGGCCGGCCCGACGCGACCTACTACCGCGTGCTGGTCCTGACCGACTCGAGCACGTTGAACGCAGGCGGCAAGACGCTGCCGATCATGCCTGGCATGGTCGCGACCGTCGATATCCGAACGGGCGAGAAAACCATTCTCGACTATGTGCTGAAGCCGATCTTCAAGGCGCGCGAAGCATTCCGGGAGCGTTGATCTATAGGGCCGCGGGTGCGACGGCACCGTCGTGCCCGCAGTGCGGGCCAATTGCATAGGTCATGTCGTTGCCGTTCGCGCTCGCGCCGCTCCTTTTAAGGTCGTACCCCATAAACGTCAATCCGACGGCGGGGCTGGCCGCGCGTGACGAAGGGCTCCACGTCAGGATCCTTCGTCGAATGCAGGTCGAGATCGACACGCGCTCGAACCGGCACTGATGCCGTTGCACTCAATTTAGTACTGGTCCGACTTTCGTCGGATTCCCGTCGCATATCCCGCGTTGGCCGATTTCCAGAGAATTGAGCCCGTTTCGTAGCCCGTCTGGCACACCTGACTGGCCGCAAATGCGGACCCATCGCATCGCTGTAGCTGACTTGACGATCGATTGTTCCGCTAACCACTTTTCATGACCTCTCGCGCATAGGCGGTTGTTGCACCCGGCTTCGGCCGTGATGCCGCTCATGCGCGATCGGTACAACGGGTTCAGGACATGACTCTCGAGACTGCTCAATCACTGGAAGACGCTGCCGATCATGCTGGGCATGGTCGCGACCGTCGATACTTGCACGGACGAGAAAACCATTCTCGACTGCGTGCTGAAGCCGATCTTCAAGGCACCCGAAGCGTTCGGGGAGCGTTAATCATGACGGCGTCGTCGTGCCCGCAGCGCAGGCCGATCGCATGGGTCGTGTCTTCGCTGTTCGCATTCGCGCCGTTCGTGATGATCGATGTCGCGCACGCGCAAAGCGTCGCCGGCATCCGATCGCACGTGTCGGTCAGCGAATGGGCGAACGCGTCGGCCCAGGCTGCCGCGCCCGCGAGCACGGCGGCAATCGTGGCTCGGGGCGAGGCAAAGCTCGCAGAGGCAACGCGCGTCGACGAAGAGAAGCGACTCGCTGAAATCAAGTCGCCTGCAGGCCAGGCGCGTCTCGCCGAGGAGGCGCGGCGTAACATGGACGAGCGCGTGCTCAGGCAGATGCAGTTCGACCATCCGGCCGACCGGCTGCGCGATGCGCGAACGCGTGAAATCCATCGTCTGTCGGACGAGGCGCGCGAGGCCGAGGTCCGGCGTCAGCAAGCCGTCCGTGACGAAGCAGACGCGAAGCGGCGTGCCGATGCCGAACGCCGTCATCGTGAGGAACTGGTGCGTGCGGCCGCTGCTGCGCGCGCGGCAGCCGAGCGGGACGCGGCCGAAGCGCGCCGAGTCGATGCCGAACGGCAGGCAGAGGAGCGCCGTCGGGCGGCAGCGCAACTGGAAGTCGCCGAGGCGGCGCGCCGGGCGGAAGCGGAACGCGCGACAGCGGCGGAAGCGCGCGCCCGCGAGGCCGAGGCACAAAGCCGCGATGCGGCGGCGCGTGCGGCCACCGCGGAGCGCGACGCACAGGTGCGTGCCGACGCCGAGCGCCAGCGTGAGGAGGCTGCGCGTGTGGCCGAGGCCGAGCGTGCGCGGGCCGAAACGCAGCGGCTGGAACAGCAGCGGGCGGACGACGCACGCCGGCAGGCAGATGCTGTGCGAGCGGCCGAAGCCGCAAGGACGGCAGCAGAGCGGGAAAACCGTCGACACGATGTACCGTCATCGGGACCGGATTACGCGCCACCGTTGGTGTCGAACCAAGGGCGCAAGGCCACTGCGACGAAAGGCGACGCATTGCCCGAGTTCAAGCCGGTCGCGTCGCCCGACGTGACAGTCGCACGCGATGCAACGGACGCGAATCTCTCGACGCGTGTGTCGCCTGCTCAACAGGTGTCGCTGGCATCGTCGAACTCGTCGACCTCGTCGACTTCGGACACACGCACCTGGCAAGCCGCGACGGCCGACGCCGCTCACGCGGCGGACCGGCCGACGCTCGGACAGTTGACACTGGGCAAGACCGGTGTGCCCGCCGGCGCGCAGCCGCTCGCCGTATCGGATGCCGCGATGGCGCTTCAGGCCGCCACGCCGACCAAGTCGTACGGCGGGTCGCGCGAAACCGACGCGGCTCGAACGGCAACGGAGCCGAAGGCGCGTGGCGGCAAGGCGAGCGCCGCGCCGACCAGCGGGTCGCCCGGACAATTCGCGCGTTGGCTGGAGACCCAGCCCGATGACTACGGAACTGGAATGACGCCGTCCGGCGACAAGCTGCGCGAGATCTTCTGGAACGCCGTGCAAGTTGCTGCCGAGCGCAGCCCGGAGGTGCGCCAGGCCTACGCGAACTTCCAGGCGTCGAACGCCGATGTCTCGGAAGCAAAGGGGCAGCGCTGGCCGCAGATCGACATCGGTTCGCAATCGCCGACGGCGAATTTCGGGCCGGGCGGTGGCAATGGTGGCAGCAATTCCGGTAACCCGCTGTCAGTCAACGTCACGACCAATGTGTTTGACTGGGGAAGGACGAAGCACACGATCGGCAGCCGCCAGTTCCTGTCGGACGCCGCGAATCGCGCGTACGAAACCGCGCTGGGAAATTCCGCGTTCGAGGTATCGACGACGCTAGTCGAACTCGGCAAGCAACGAAACATCGTTGACCTGAGCCAACAGTACGTCGACCGGATGGCGACGCTCGTCAGGATGCTGGGCGAGATCGTGGAGGTCGACCGCGGGCGCGGCAGCGAACTCACGCAGGCGAAGACGAAGCTGCTGCAGGCGCAAGCGTCGCGGGACACCGCGCAGGCCAAGGTGCGGGACGCGGAGCTCACGCTGCGGAAGCTGGTCGGGGACCAGGCCGTCCTGATTCCCCGCACGCGCGAATGGTCGATCGAGCCGGGCAACCTGCCGAAGCTGCTGTCCCAGGTGGGCGTCCACCCGAGCCTGCAGCAGGCGAAATCCGAGGCGGATGCCGCGGATCTCAACACCAAGGCTGTGAAGGCATCCGGCCTGCCGCAGGTGAACTGGGTCGTGAGCGCGGGCCTGGGCAAGGACGGTCTCGGCCGCCAGCAGCCCTGGCAGACGATGCTGACGCTGAACTGGGGAGCGTTTCGCGGGGGATCGGCGAGCGCCGCGACCGATGCGGCGAGCGCACGCGCGACAGCGAGCTGGCAACGGATGGAACTGCAACGTCGCGATCTCGAGTACGCGGTGCGTACCGCGGATCAGGACGCGCACACGATGCTGCAACGAGCCGACCTGTATCGCGGCCTTTCGTCGGAAACCGATCGCGTGCGCAAGGCCTTCTTCGAGCAGTGGTATCACCTCGGCAAGCGAACGTTGCTCGACGTGCTGACCGCCGAGAGCGAACACTACGGCAATCGCGTGGCCGAAGTCACGAACCGCTTCGACGGTTACCAGGCGGTATTCCGGGAACACCATTCGGCGGGCGAACTGGCTCAGTGGTTGAGGAACGAACCGGGAAGCTGATGTGGGGGCCTTGCCTTGCCCGGAACGGAAAGCGCGGCACATCCGATGCACCGCGATTTTTTGCACGCGTGCGATGGAACGACCGCATCGGTCGTTTCCTTGTCGACAGGACAAATCGTTCCTGTCCGATGCACATCGAAATCGGTCCTGTTTCCCGGGTGGTGCAGATCGGGAGAATGGCATGCGGACAGCGGTCCCGGAACGGACCCGCGATCTTCATTCGCTCGTCGCGCTTTGCATGGTCGTGTGTCGACACGTCAACACGTCGATTGCGATGCGACCGAGCTTTCAAGACAACCCTGACCCGGTGCGTCGCTCGACCAGGGCGCCCTATCGGGACGCGTCGACGGAGGACGTCAATCCGTCCGTCGACTTTCGATTAACCACTAGGCCATTAGAGATGCACGATCCTCACAGGAAACTGTCGCCCAAGGTCATGCGCGTGCTCTGCGCGTTCGCCGATCTCAAGGAAGACGCCCAACAAGCGTTCAACGGTGCGATGAACGAGTATCTGCTCGCATCGCCGACGAAACGGCGGCAGCTGCTGAAGCAGTGGCGCGAGTGCATCGACGATCCGGCGAGGCCGGAGTCGGTGCATTTCCGGCCAAGCATGCCCGTCGAGTAATCCACGGGCTTTGCGGCGCGAACGCCGCGTTTCAGGTTCAATTCATGCAGGACTGTCATACCCGGGATCCATCGACGGCGGCGAGCGATTCCGGATCGAACAACGCCGAGCTCGGCTTGCTGAGCCGCTACCAGCGCACGCTGCTGTACGGCGGCGGTGTCGCGCTGTCGATCGTGATCGCTTGCGCGACCGCATACGGTCTGTGGACGACCGGTCGCGAGTATATCGCCCAGCAGCGTGCGTCGTTCCTGACGGTCCGTTCCCTGCTGAGCGTCGAACTCGAGATGCATCAAACGATGTTCTCGCGGACCGTCGCGAGCGCCGAAGTGCTTTGGACGGAGTGCGATGAGACTTCGCGGCACCTGATCGATACGTTTTCCGCGAACGGCGGCCGGAGCGTGCTGCATGCGCATTCCCGAGCTGCGCCACTGCTGGTGCTGGGCGAACTGGGTCCCGGGCACCACCCCGCGGACTATGCACGGTACCTCGCACTCGCGGAGCGAATGGGCGGCGTGATGAGCGCTGCGGCGCGTCAGCTCGGACGACCGGTCGCGGGAATGTTCTACAGCCCGGACAAATCGTTCGCAACGATCTATCCGCCGGAACGCGTGGAGTCGCTATCCACCCCGTTCGGTGCGACCGACGTACGCGTGTGGATCGATCGCCTGTCACCGGCGTCGACCGTCTCTCCCACGCGGGCGGACGACGATACGAAATCGACGCTGCGCGGTGCCGTCTGGTCGTATCCCGAGCCCGACCCGGTGACCGGGGCTCCCGTGCTGCGGGTCGTGCAACCGGCATTCGACGGCCGCGATGTGTTCGCGATGTTCGTCCACGAAGTGCCGGCAGCGACGCTGCGCGACACGCTCACGCGGCACCGCCTTGCCGGCGAATTGATGGTGCTCGACCGAGCCGGCCGCGCCGTGCTGCATTCGGAGGGCCTTGTCACGCATGCCGACACGACGCTCAGCGTGCGTGCGATGAAGGCCGGCCAATGGCGCCGCGGTTTCGACGGGTTGAACGACGCCCATCGGGATGGTGTGTTCACGGTGAGCGATCGCGTGCCCGGGACGGACTGGGTGCTGACGTACTTTTGGTCGTGGCGGACGATGGCCGCGGCGCTGGCGCCCGACTGGCTGGTGCGGACCGGTTCGGCGGCGGGTGTCCTCGCGTTGTTATGGGCGCTTCTCGTCCTGTTCGATCGCCGGGTGTTCCGCCCGGTGCTCGCGCGCTCGTCGCGCGTGTTCGAGAGCGAGAACCTCAACCGGACGATCGTGTCGCTGGCACCGGTCGGAATCGGCCTTTTCGCGTTGCGCGATGGCGCTGCACTGCTGGAAAACGACGCAATGCGGCGATTGCGCGCGCTCGGCGGTACCGCCGGTACCCGTGCCGTCGTCACGCACTATCTCGCGATGCGGGCGGCGGGCACGAATGCAGGTCATGCGGGCGCTTGTGAATGGGAATACTCGGTGCCCATGCCGGACGGCGAATCGCTCGATTTCTCGATCGGCATGGTCCGCACGCGCTATCGATCAGCGGGCGCGCTGCTGTGCGTCGCGTCGGACATCACCGCTCGCAAGCGCGCGGAGCGCGCGGCGCTGGATGCGCGTGAGGCGGCCGATGCGGCCAACCGGACCAAGACGGTGTTCCTTGCGTCGATGAGCCACGAGATGCGCACACCGCTCAACGCAATCCTCGGTCATCTCGAGTTGTTGAAGGGGGGCGGCCACGACGATCGCACGTTGCGGCGGCTGGATACGGTCACGCGCTCCGCGCGGGGGCTTCTGTCGCTGATCAACGACATTCTCGACATTTCGAAGGCGGAAGCGGGGCAAACGATGCTCGAGCTGATCGCGTTCGATCTGCGCGAACTGGTGGCGCAGACCGTCGACGTACTCGCTCCGCTGGCGGCGGAGAAAACAATCCGCTTCGACGTCACGATTCGGGACGACGTGGGCCAACGCTATCTCGGCGATCCGACGCGAATCCGCCAGATACTCGTCAACCTCGTTGGCAATGCGATCAAGTTCACGTCGACGGGGGGCGTGACGATCGAGGTCGGCCAGCGGCAGCGCGAGGACGATTCTGTCGACGTCGAGCTGATCGTCGGCGACACCGGCATGGGGATTGCGGCGGATCGCATCGACGCGATATTCGATCTGTTCGGTCAGGCCGATTCGACCATCGCCCGCCGCTTCGGCGGAACGGGGCTTGGCCTCGCACTGTGCAAGCGCCATGTGGAGATGATGAACGGGACGATCGCGGTGGATAGCCAGCCGGGCATCGGCAGTACGTTCCGGGTTACGGTGCCATTGACGTGCCTGCAGGAGCGCAGCGAGTGGCCCGCCACCGACCTTCCTGACAGCCACGCGGACGACGGCGCGCATACCCCGGTTCGTGTGCTGGCGGTCGACGACCATCCGTTCAACCGCGAATTGATCGCCGACCAGCTTGCGGCGCTCGGTTACACGTACGACGTGGTCGACGGCGCACACGCGGCCATTCGCCACCTGCTGGACCAGCGTTGCGATGTCGTGCTGACCGATCTCAACATGCCGGATATGGACGGCTATGCGCTTGCCATGTGCCTGCGCGATAGCCAGCCCGGATTGCCGGTGATCGCGATGACCGCGACGCGCGATCAAGCAGAACTTGCGCGCTGCTACGATGCCGGCATGGTGGAAATCCTCGCGAAACCGCTGTCGATGGCCGCGCTGGACAAGGCGCTTCGATGTTACGTCGGTGGGGCGGGCGCCGTGCCGTATCGACGACGTCCCGTCGAAGCCGATGCACATGCGCCGCTGTCGGTTGAGCGTCATGGCGTTCTTGCACGCGAGTCGCGGCGTCTGCTGGACGATATGGCAATGGCACTGGACGATCGCGCATTCGACCGCCTGCGTAGCAATGCGCACGCGATCAAGGGCGCGTTCGCGATGATTGGGGAAACGGATGTCGTGGCCGCCTGCTCGGAGATCGAGCGGGCGTCGAGCGATGCGGAGGGCGCCGGATTGTGGGGCCGGCTCGATCGATTGCAGGAGAGGTTGGAGGAAGCGCTGGCGCGAAGAGAAGCGCCTGTCGCCGGTGAGTGATTGCGTCGTGTGGCTTGCCCCCGACGGGAATTTCTGGCGCATCGCGCGCAACGACAATTCGAACCAGTTCGAGCAAATTCTGTACGGGTCCCGACGACGAGTTGTGCGATTGTCGGGAAAATGAAAGATAGTTTTAACAGTAGGTGAAAGCGGCGTATTGGCAGGTTGATGTGGATTGAGGCCACGGATCCGGCGTTCCGATCGCCATTGGCATATTGGCTTCCTGACAGAAGAGGACTCCATGAACAGAAACGTGCCGGATTCGATTCAGAACAGGCAAAACAACAACGGGATGAACGAGGTGTTCAGCTCATCGGTCGTGATTCGTTCGGTCTCCGATGAGACCGCCGAACACGTCACACATATCGGTGACAAGGCGGCGGAGTTATCCGTGCCGCAGCATCAGGGCGAGGTGCCGTTGGGCGCTAGCGCCGGCGCTCATGACAATCGCACGACGATCGGCGACGCATCGATGGACGTCCAGGGCATGCGAATGTCCGGCGCCGACTCGTCGAGCGCGGCAGGCGAGCCGGTGACGGCCGTACGTGCGCCCGACCCGACGTCGAGCGATTCGTTCGCCGGCCGCATTGACGGCTCGGTGCGGGGCATCGGTGGGACATTCGAGCTTGCCGCGCTCGTCGGCGAAGGCACACCGCATGCGGATGCGGCCGGTTCGCAGGCTCGCGATCTGCCGGTATCGATCGATTTCGCTTACGACGAAATCAGCGCGTCGCAGGATGGCGCCGCCGACGGCGCGCTGCGAACGGGCGGCACACCGCGCCTGTCGGGCACAGCACCTGCCGACACAATCGTCGAATTCTACGACAACGGTGAATCGATCGGCAGCACGCGCACCAATGCGCTCGGTCAATGGACGTTCGAGCCGAGCCAGGCGCTTGCATCCGGCCTGCACGCGCTGACCGCATACATCGGCGGCGTACCGGCGAGCGAGCCTTTTACGCTCGAGGTGGTCGTACCGGCGGTCAATCCGCTGCTCGTGTCGATTGCGTATGAGTCTGTCGAGCAACCGTTCGTCGACCTGACGACCGACCAGCACGGTGGGGGGCATCACGTGGCCCGGATTTACGGCACGGCGCCCCAGCATGCAGAAATCGATGTGCTCGACAATGGCATCCTGCTCGGTAGCACGCGCGCGAGCGCTGGCGGCCAGTGGACGCTCGAGACGAACCAGCCGCTCACGGTCGGCACCCATGCGCTTACCGCGTATATCAACGGCGTGCCGGCAAGCCAGACGCTGGTCGTGGACACGGACGCGCCGACGACCATCGCGCAACTCGCGTCGAAGGCGGCGATGCCGGTCGTGATCGAGTTCGCAAACGATGAAGCGGTCACGCGGCTCGACGGACAATCGCGCAGCATCCTGGCCGAACACACGGCACCGAGGCTGGCGGGCAAGGCATCGGCGGGCGCCGTGGTCGTCCTTTTCGACGACGATCGCGAGATCGGCCGCGTGCTGGCCGACCGGGACGGTAATTGGGCGTTCGAGCCCGAGGTGCCGCTCGAATACGGGATGCATACGTTGACCGCTGTCGTCGATGGCATCCCGAGCGAGCCGGTCGCGATCGAAATCGCGATGCCGGCGGCGCTCGTGCCGGTCACGTTCGACGTGTCGGCACTCGGGCTGTCCGGTCTGAACGGGCAAGCGTCCGCCGGCGGGCAAATCGATGAGAACACGGCGCCGCGTCTGAACGGGCGCGCGCCGAGTCATTCGATCGTCGAGATCTACGATAACGACACGTTGATTGGCTCCGCGGTCGCCGACGAAGACGGTCACTGGACGTTCGAGTTCGACGGGCCACTGTCGGCCGGTCGACACGAACTGGTCGCGCAGGTCGCCGACGCGACTCCGAGCGCGTCGTTCGTGCTGGTTGTCGAGCCTGTCAAGCCTGTGCCGGAACTTGCCGTGTTGCCGGCGGACGACGAGCTCGTGCATGTCATCGATCTGGATGATTCCACCAACCCGTCGGTCGGGACGATGCCCACGCCGATGCCCGGACAGCAGGTTGGCGCGCTTCCCGACTCGGTGGTCGGTGTGTTGCCGGACGATGCGCAGATCATCGTGCCGGGCATGCTGGATCCCGTCACCGGTCAGCTGATGCGCGAGGAACCAGTGCTGGATTTCGACCGCCTCGCGAAGCCGTCTGTCAGTATCGACCATGGTTACGACGGGGACGGTCACACGCAGGCGGCAATGAACTCCGGTGATGTGACCGACGCGATGCCGCATCTGATGGGTTACGCGCCAGGTTATGCGACGGTCGAAGTGTTCGACAACGATATGCTGATCGGCACGTCGATCGCGGACGCCACGGGTCTCTGGCAGTTTTCGCCGGACGCGCTATTTGTTGGCGAGCACGTGCTCGTGGCCCGCGCAGAGGGCGCGCCTGACAGTGAGCCATTCCATCTGACGGTAGTCGACCATGTCGGCGATCTGGCGTCGCTCAGCATGCGCGATCTGTTTGCGGACGAGTGGGTGCCGATGTTCGCGGACGTGTCGCTCGACGACGTCGCGGTCGTAACGCTGGACGAAGCGGCGGCACGCGAGGCATTCGAAACGGCCGATGCAATGGTCGAGTTCGAGTCGTACGGCAACCTGTATGACGTGCGCGGCGATTTCCTGCCGGAACTGGAGCAACACCAAATGTAACAACGCTTCGAGGGGAAGTGATTTGGCCCGCATGGCGAAAGCCCTGCGGGTTTTTTTTGTGATGGCACGGTTGACGGTCGACGAGCAGTAGACATCTTGAGCCTATCCGATCTTTTGTGTGTGAGGCATAAACTGGCGACCAAGGAGCCACTTTATGCCACGCAAACGCAAGGAAGAAGTGACGATTGAACCGGGCAAGGGCTTGAACCTGGACCCGGAATTGATCAAGCAACTGGTGCCCGGGACGCTGGACCGGGCGACGATCAACGAGCAACTGGCCGCGCTCAAGAAGGCGATCTTCGAGCGTGCGCTGGGCGGCGAACTGACCCATCATCTCGGTTACGAGAAGGGTGAAGCCAAGCC
>NZ_JBEPLH010000049.1:0-18489 GCF_040545135.1 Burkholderia sp. 572
GAAATGGTGATGCCGGGCGACAACGTGTCGATCACGGTGAAGCTGATTGCACCGATCGCGATGGAAGAAGGTCTGCGCTTCGCAATCCGCGAAGGCGGCCGTACGGTCGGCGCCGGCGTCGTCGCCAAGATCATCGAGTAAGCCAGTTATTCGTTGATCGACAGTTTTGGGGCTGGCAACAGCCAGCCCCAGTATGGTTTAGGGGTATAGCTCAACTGGCAGAGCGTCGGTCTCCAAAACCGAAGGTTGGGGGTTCGATTCCCTCTGCCCCTGCCAAAAAATAGCCACGTGTTCTACGTGGCATTTGTTTTAAGGTGTTATGGCGAATCCATCCGTCGAAACTGTAAATACCTCCGGCGATAAGCTGATGCTGGCCCTGGGCGTATTGTTGGTCTTGGCCGGATTCGTGGGCTTCTTCTGGCTGGCCAATCAGCAGTGGTATGTCCGCGGTGCCGCGTTGGCGGTAGGGATCATCGCCGGCGTGGCCGTCGGGCTGATGTCCGCCCCTGGTAAGAGCCTCATCGCCTTTGCCAAGGATTCGTACAAGGAAGTCCGGAAGGTCGTTTGGCCCACCCGCAAAGAAGCAACGCAAACCACACTCGTCGTGTTCGGTTTCGTGCTCGTGATGGCGATTTTCCTCTGGTTGAGTGACAAATCGATCGAATGGGTGATTTTCTCGGCGATTCTGGGTTGGAAATGATATGAGCGATACTCCGGCATCCCCGAGCGGAAAACGTTGGTACGTCGTGCACGCCTACTCCGGTATGGAGAAGAGCGTGCAACGTGCGCTTCAGGAGCGCATCGAACGTGCTGGCATGCAGGACAAATTCGGTCAGATCCTGGTTCCGACCGAAGAAGTGGTCGAAGTCAAAGGCGGCCACAAGGCAGTAACCGAGCGTCGATTCTTCCCCGGCTACGTGCTGGTGGAGATGGAAATGACGGACGAAACGTGGCACCTCGTGAAGAACACCGCGAAGGTTACCGGTTTCGTCGGCGGTGCACGTAACCGCCCGACCCCGATTTCCCCGAAGGAAGTCGAGAAGATCATGTCGCAGATGCAGGAAGGCGTCGAGAAGCCGCGCCCGAAGACCCTGTTCGAAGTCGGCGAGATGGTGCGTGTGAAGGAAGGCCCGTTCACGGACTTCAACGGCACCGTCGAAGAAGTCAACTACGAAAAATCGCGCGTGCGTGTGTCGGTCACCATCTTTGGTCGATCCACCCCGGTCGAACTCGAGTTCGGCCAGGTCGAAAAAGTTTGATCCCGATTCGGTGGGCAGCCTCGGCTGCCCACCTTCGCGCTTACGGCCCGCGTCATGGCCGTTGAGGAGCGTCAGTAGCCAGAGGCGAAAGCGCGTTATCACTCACCGAACGCCCTTCCGGCGTTCCAATGAGGTTCACAAATGGCAAAGAAGATTATCGGCTTTATCAAGCTGCAGATCCCTGCAGGTAAAGCCAACCCGTCGCCGCCGGTCGGTCCGGCACTGGGCCAGCGCGGCCTGAACATCATGGAGTTCTGCAAGGCGTTCAACGCGCAGACTCAAGGCATGGAGCCGGGTCTGCCGGTGCCGGTGGTCATCACGGCATTCGCTGACAAGAGCTTCACGTTCGTGATGAAGACGCCGCCGGCGACCGTCCTGATCAAGAAGGCGGCGAAGGTGGACAAGGGCTCGAGCAAGCCGCACACCGACAAGGTCGGTTCGATCACGCGCGCTCAAGCCGAAGAAATCGCGAAGACCAAGATGCCGGACCTTACGGCAGCTGATCTGGACGCAGCCGTTCGCACCATCGCTGGTAGCGCACGCTCGATGGGCATCACTGTGGAGGGCGTGTAAATGGCTAAGATCTCCAAGCGCCGTCAGGCATTTGCCGCCAAGGTTGATCGTCAGAAGCTGTACGCGATCGAAGACGCACTGAGCCTCGTGAAGGAATGCGCGAGCGCGAAGTTCGACGAGTCGATCGACGTCGCAGTCCAGCTCGGCATCGATGCGAAGAAGTCGGACCAGGTCGTTCGCGGTTCGGTCGTTCTGCCGGCAGGTACGGGCAAGTCGGTTCGCGTTGCAGTGTTCGCGCAAGGCGAGAAGGCCGAGCAAGCTCGTGCAGCAGGCGCGGAAATCGTCGGTATGGAAGACCTGGCTGAGCAGATCAAGGCTGGCCAGATGGACTTCGACATCGTGATCGCTTCGCCGGACACGATGCGTATCGTCGGTACGCTGGGTCAGATCCTCGGCCCGCGCGGTCTGATGCCGAACCCGAAGGTCGGTACGGTCACGCCGGACGTCGCAACCGCCGTCAAGAACGCGAAGGCTGGTCAGGTGCAATTCCGTGTCGACAAGGCCGGTATCATCCACGCGACCATCGGCCGTGCATCGTTCGAGCCGACCGCACTGCGTTCGAACCTGTCGGCGCTGATCGAAGCGCTGCAGAAGGCAAAGCCGGCAACGAGCAAGGGCGTCTACCTGCGCAAGATCGCACTGTCGAGCACGATGGGCGTCGGCGTGCGTGTCGACCAGGCTACGCTGGCAGCACAGTAAGCAAGATTTCGGGCCGCTTCGTTCGCGAAGCGGCCTACATGGGCTTTGGGCGGTTGTTCGTGCAGCAGGGCGGGCAACCGGTTATCAAAGACCGTTGGTGGGGCGCAGCAGTCAGGTGATCCCTTAATTCAAGCCAACGCAGATGGCGAACCCGAAAAAGTTTTGCAGTGGTGAAGCCGCAGGCCGTGAAGCGATTCGCGGCATGAGGTGGAAATACTCCTAACGAGGTCGGACGCCGTTGTTGAACGAGGTACGTGAGGTTTCGTGCCGAACGTATCGTTTCTGGAGGCTAACCGTGCCGCTTAATAGAGAAGACAAGCAAGCCGTCGTCGCTGAGGTTTCCGCGCAAGTCGCGAAGGCCCAGACCGTTGTGCTGGCTGAGTATCGTGGAATTGCGGTTGGCGATCTGACCAAGCTGCGCGCGCAAGCGCGTGAGCAACAGGTTTACCTGCGCGTGTTGAAGAACACGCTGGCGCGCCGCGCCGTTGAAGGTACGCCGTTTGCTCCGCTGGCAGAGCAGATGACTGGCCCGTTGATCTACGGCATCTCGGAAGATGCAATTGCTGCTGCTAAGGTCGTCAACGACTTCAGCAAGAGCAATGACAAGTTGGTCATCAAGGCTGGTTCGTTCGATGGCAAGGTGATGGACAAGGCTGGCGTGCAAGCGCTGGCAAGCATCCCGAGCCGCGAAGAACTGCTCTCGAAGCTGCTGTTCGTTATGCAATCGCCTGTTTCGGGCTTCGCGCGTGCCCTGGCCGCGCTGGCAGAGAAGAAGCAAGCGGAAGCTGCGTAATCGAACGTGCATCAGCGTCATTGATCGCTGGCTGTATCCGAATTCAATTTAGGAGTATTTCAAATGGCAATCGCAAAAGAAGACATCCTGGCAGCAGTCGAAGGGATGACCGTTCTGGAACTGAACGAACTGGTCAAGGCGTTCGAAGAGAAGTTTGGCGTGTCGGCAGCTGCAGTGGCAGTCGCTGGCCCGGCAGGCGGCGGCGCTGCTGCTGCTGCTGAAGAGAAGACCGAATTCACGGTCGTTCTGGCTGAAGCAGGCAGCAACAAGGTTGCAGTCATCAAGGCAGTTCGCGAACTGACGGGCCTGGGCCTGAAGGAAGCGAAGGACGTCGTTGACGGCGCACCGAAGGCTGTCAAGGAAGGCGTCGACAAGGCTGCTGCTGAAGAAGCCAAGAAGAAGCTGGAAGAAGCTGGCGCGAAGGTCGAAGTCAAGTAAGTTTCGGCGCGCTGTGCGAAGGCTGGCGGTATTTTCACCGCCGGCCTTTTTGTGCTTTGTGGGGACGTTATTCTGGCACTCATTCGGGAGCCCGAATAATCGGCCCCAGAAGCCAAAGAAAACCGCCTGATCGTTGTGATTGGTCACGAATGGCGGTTCTCTTTGTCTTCTGAAGCGACTGCAGAAGGCAAGTTTGGTCGGGTAGCGGGCAACACAGGCATCCGCTGCCGTCAGCCAGCGGTTGGTAGCGGCCAACCACCAAGCTTCTCGGCTCGTTCAAGCCGTCGGACGGCCATCGGGTCTCAGTCGGTGAACACTCGGGTTTGAAACGTCCAGGTATTCCGCCTCGATAGCACCCGCCGTGATTCGGAGATCGTATGCAATATTCCTTCACCGAGAAGAAGCGCATTCGCAAGAGTTTCGCGAAGCGCCCCATCGTTCACCAAGTTCCTTTCTTGCTGGCTACCCAGCTTGAATCATTCAGCACGTTTCTGCAAGCCGATGTGCCGGCCACGCAACGCAAGCCTGAAGGTTTGCAGGCCGCGTTCACATCGGTATTTCCCATTGTTTCGCACAACGGCTTCGCGCGCCTCGAGTTCGTGAGCTACGCGTTGTCCGCGCCGGCATTCAACATCAAGGAATGCCAGCAGCGCGGCCTGACGTACTGCTCCGCGCTGCGCGCGAAGGTCCGCCTTGTCATCCTCGACAAGGAATCGCCGAACAAGCCGGTCGTCAAGGAAGTGAAAGAGCAGGAAGTGTACATGGGCGAAATTCCGCTCATGACGCCGACGGGCTCGTTCGTCATCAACGGCACCGAGCGTGTCATCGTCTCGCAGCTGCACCGTTCGCCGGGCGTGTTCTTCGAACACGACAAGGGCAAGACGCACAGCTCGGGCAAGCTGCTGTTCTCGGCACGGATCATTCCGTACCGCGGTTCGTGGCTCGACTTCGAATTCGATCCGAAGGACATCCTGTACTTCCGCGTCGACCGTCGCCGCAAGATGCCGGTCACGATCCTGCTGAAGGCCATCGGCCTGACGCCGGAACAGATCCTCGCGAACTTCTTCGTGTTCGACAACTTCACGCTGATGGACGAAGGCGCACAACTCGAGTTCGTGCCCGAGCGCCTGCGTGGTGAAGTCGCGCGTTTCGACATCACGGATCGTGATGGCAAGGTCATCGTCCAGAAGGACAAGCGGATCAACGCGAAGCACATTCGCGATCTCGAAGCCGCGAAGACCAAGTTCATCTCGGTGCCGGAAGACTATCTGCTCGGCCGCGTGCTGGCGAAGAACGTCGTCGACGGCGACACCGGCGAAGTGATCGCGAGCGCGAACGACGAAGTCACGGAAAGCGTGCTCGAGAAGCTGCGCGAAGCGGGCATCAAGGACATCCAGACGCTCTACACGAACGACCTGGACCAGGGCCCGTACATCTCGTCGACGCTGCGTGTCGACGAAACGACCGACAAGACGGCCGCGCGCATCGCGATCTACCGCATGATGCGTCCGGGCGAGCCGCCGACCGAAGAAGCGGTCGAGGCCCTGTTCAATCGTCTGTTCTACAGCGAAGAAGCGTACGACCTGTCGAAGGTCGGCCGCATGAAGTTCAACCGCCGCGTCAGCCGTGACGAGATCACCGGCCCGATGACGCTGCAGGACGACGACATCCTCGCGACGATCAAGATCCTCGTCGAACTGCGCAACGGCAAGGGCGAAGTGGACGACATCGACCACCTCGGCAACCGTCGCGTGCGTTGCGTCGGCGAACTGGCGGAAAACCAGTTCCGCGCCGGTCTCGTGCGTGTCGAGCGCGCGGTCAAGGAACGCCTCGGCCAGGCCGAAAGCGAAAACCTGATGCCGCACGACCTGATCAACTCGAAGCCGATTTCGTCGGCGATCCGCGAGTTCTTCGGTTCGTCGCAGCTGTCGCAGTTCATGGACCAGACCAACCCGCTGTCGGAAATCACGCACAAGCGCCGTGTTTCCGCACTGGGCCCGGGCGGTCTGACGCGCGAACGCGCAGGCTTCGAAGTTCGTGACGTGCACCCGACCCACTATGGCCGCGTGTGCCCGATCGAAACGCCGGAAGGTCCGAACATCGGTCTGATCAACTCGCTCGCACTGTACGCGCACCTGAACGAGTACGGCTTCCTCGAGACGCCGTACCGCAAGGTCGTGGACAGCAAGGTGACCGACCAGATCGACTACCTGTCGGCGATCGAGGAAGGCCGCTACATGATCGCTCAGGCGAACGCCGCGATCGACGAGAACGGCACGCTGATCGACGAACTCGTGTCGTCGCGTGAAGCCGGCGAAACGATGATGGTCACGCCGGACCGTATCCAGTACATGGACGTCGCGCCGTCGCAGATCGTGTCGGTTGCAGCCTCGCTGATTCCGTTCCTCGAGCACGACGATGCGAACCGTGCACTGATGGGTTCGAACATGCAGCGTCAGGCCGTGCCGTGTCTGCGTCCGGAAAAGCCGGTCGTCGGGACGGGTATCGAGCGCACCTGCGCGGTCGACTCGGGTACGACGGTTCAGGCGTTCCGCGGCGGCGTCGTCGACTATGTCGACGCAGGCCGTATCGTGATTCGTGTGAACGACGACGAAGCGGTCGCAGGTGAAGTCGGTGTCGACATCTACAACCTGATCAAGTACACGCGTTCGAACCAGAACACGAACATCAACCAGCGTCCGATCGTGAAGATGGGCGACAAGGTCTCGCGCGGCGACGTGCTGGCCGACGGCGCCTCGACGGACCTGGGCGAGCTCGCGCTCGGCCAGAACATGCTGATCGCGTTCATGCCGTGGAACGGCTACAACTTCGAAGACTCGATCCTGATCTCGGAGAAGGTGGTTGCGGACGATCGCTACACGTCGATCCACATCGAAGAGCTGAACGTCGTTGCACGCGACACGAAGCTCGGGCCGGAAGAAATCACGCGCGACATCTCGAACCTGGCGGAAGTCCAGCTCGGCCGTCTCGACGAATCGGGCATCGTGTACATCGGTGCTGAAGTCGAAGCAGGCGACGTGCTGGTCGGCAAGGTCACGCCGAAGGGCGAGACCCAGCTGACGCCGGAAGAGAAGCTGCTGCGCGCGATCTTCGGCGAGAAGGCTTCGGACGTGAAGGACACGTCGCTGCGCGTGCCGTCGGGCATGAGCGGTACCGTGATCGACGTCCAGGTGTTCACGCGTGAAGGCATCCAGCGCGACAAGCGTGCGCAACAGATCATCGACGACGAACTGAAGCGCTACCGTCTCGACCTGAACGACCAGCTGCGCATCGTGGAAGGCGACGCGTTCCAGCGTCTCGCACGCATGCTGGTGGGCAAGGTCGCGAACGGCGGTCCGAAGAAGCTCGCGAAGGGCACGAAGATCGACCAGGCTTACCTGGAAGACCTCGACCACTACCACTGGTTCGACATCCGCCTCGCGGACGACGAAGCAGCGGCATCGCTCGAAGCGATCAAGAACTCGATCGAAGAGAAGCGTCACCAGTTCGACCTCGCGTTCGAAGAGAAGCGCAAGAAGCTCACGCAAGGCGACGAACTGCCGCCGGGCGTGCTGAAGATGGTCAAGGTGTACCTCGCGGTGAAGCGCCGTCTGCAGCCTGGCGACAAGATGGCCGGCCGTCACGGTAACAAGGGTGTCGTGTCGAAGATCGTCCCGATCGAAGACATGCCGTACATGGCCGACGGCCGTCCGGCAGACGTCGTGCTGAACCCGCTGGGCGTGCCGTCGCGGATGAACGTGGGTCAGGTTCTGGAAGTGCACCTCGGCTGGGCTGCGAAGGGCCTCGGCTGGCGTATCGGCGAAATGCTGCAGCGTCAGGCGAAGATCGAGGAACTGCGCGTGTTCCTGACGAAGATCTACAATGAGTCGGGCCGCCAGGAAGACCTGGAAAGCTTCACCGACGACGAGATCCTCGAACTCGCGAAGAACCTGCGCGAAGGCGTGCCGTTCGCGACGCCGGTGTTCGACGGTGCGACCGAGGAAGAAATGGGCAAGATGCTCGACCTCGCGTTCCCGGACGACATCGCTGAACAACTCGGCATGAACCCGTCGAAGAACCAGGTCCGTCTGTACGACGGCCGCACGGGTGAAATGTTCGAACGTCGCGTGACGCTGGGCTACATGCACTACCTGAAGCTGCACCACTTGGTCGACGACAAGATGCACGCGCGTTCGACCGGCCCGTACTCGCTCGTCACGCAGCAGCCGCTGGGTGGTAAGGCGCAGTTCGGTGGCCAGCGTTTCGGTGAAATGGAAGTGTGGGCACTCGAAGCGTACGGCGCGTCCTACGTGCTGCAGGAAATGCTGACGGTGAAGTCGGACGACGTGACCGGCCGGACGAAGGTGTACGAAAACCTCGTCAAGGGCGACCACGTGATCGATGCAGGCATGCCGGAATCCTTCAACGTGCTCGTGAAGGAAATCCGCTCGCTCGGTATCGATATCGATCTCGACCGCAATTAATCGGACTACGGAGAGAAAGCAATGAAAGCTCTGCTCGATCTATTCAAGCAAGTCCAACAGGAAGAAGTTTTCGACGCGATCAAGATCGGTCTGGCTTCGCCTGACAAGATCCGTTCGTGGTCGTTCGGCGAAGTGAAGAAGCCGGAGACCATCAACTACCGTACGTTCAAGCCGGAACGCGATGGTCTCTTCTGCGCGAAGATCTTCGGGCCGATCAAGGACTACGAGTGCCTGTGCGGCAAGTACAAGCGTCTGAAGCACCGCGGCGTGATCTGCGAGAAGTGCGGCGTCGAAGTGACGCTGGCGAAGGTGCGTCGCGAACGGATGGGCCACATCGAACTGGCCTCGCCGGTCGCGCACATCTGGTTCCTGAAGTCGCTGCCGTCGCGTCTGGGCATGGTGCTCGACATGACGCTGCGCGACATCGAACGCGTGCTGTACTTCGAAGCGTACGTGGTGATCGAACCGGGCATGACGCCGCTGAAGGCGCGGCAGATCATGACCGAAGAGGATTACTACAACAAGGTCGAGGAATACGGCGACGAATTCCGTGCCGAAATGGGCGCGGAAGGCGTGCGTGAACTGCTGCGCGCGATCAACATCGACGAGCAGGTCGAGACGCTGCGCACCGAGCTGAAGAACACCGGCTCGGAAGCGAAGATCAAGAAGTACGCGAAGCGCCTGAAGGTCCTCGAGGCATTCCAGCGCTCGGGCATCAAGCCCGAGTGGATGATCCTCGAAGTGCTGCCGGTGCTGCCGCCGGAACTGCGTCCGCTCGTGCCGCTGGACGGCGGCCGTTTCGCGACGTCGGACCTGAACGACCTGTACCGCCGCGTGATCAACCGTAACAACCGGTTGAAGCGCCTGCTCGAGCTGAAGGCCCCTGAAATCATCGTCCGCAACGAAAAGCGGATGCTGCAGGAAGCCGTCGACTCGCTGCTCGACAACGGCCGTCGCGGCAAGGCGATGACGGGTGCGAACAAGCGTCCGCTGAAGTCGCTCGCCGACATGATCAAGGGCAAGGGCGGTCGTTTCCGTCAGAACCTGCTGGGCAAGCGCGTCGACTACTCGGGCCGTTCGGTCATCGTGGTCGGCCCGACGCTGAAGCTGCACCAGTGCGGTCTGCCGAAGCTGATGGCGCTCGAGCTGTTCAAGCCGTTCATCTTCAACAAGCTGGAAGTGATGGGCGTCGCGACGACCATCAAGGCTGCGAAGAAGGAAGTCGAGAACCAGACGCCGGTGGTGTGGGACATCCTCGAAGAGGTGATCCGTGAGCACCCGGTGA
The DNA here is from genome assembly GCF_040545135.1 of Burkholderia sp. 572. Lineage (NCBI taxonomy): Bacteria > Pseudomonadati > Pseudomonadota > Betaproteobacteria > Burkholderiales > Burkholderiaceae > Burkholderia > Burkholderia sp. 572. Next base: position 9,532 of record NZ_JBEPLH010000049.1, read on the forward strand.
TGCTGAACCGTGCGCCGACGCTGCACCGTCTCGGTATCCAGGCGTTCGAGCCGGTGCTGATCGAAGGCAAGGCAATTCAGCTGCACCCGCTCGTCTGCGCGGCGTTCAACGCCGACTTCGACGGTGACCAGATGGCCGTTCACGTGCCGCTGTCGCTCGAAGCGCAGATGGAAGCGCGTACGCTGATGCTGGCGTCGAACAACGTGCTGTTCCCGGCCAACGGCGATCCGTCGATCGTGCCGTCGCAGGATATCGTGCTGGGTCTGTACTACGCGACCCGCGAAGCGGTCAACGGCAAGGGCGAAGGCCTGTCGTTCACGGGCGTGTCGGAAGTGATCCGCGCGTACGAGAACAAGGAAGTCGAGCTCGCATCGCGCGTCAACGTGCGGATCACCGAAATGGTCCACAACGAGGACACGTCGGAAGGCGCGCCGCCGTTCGTGCCGAAGATCTCGCTGTACGCGACGACCGTCGGCCGCGCGATCCTGTCGGAGATCCTGCCGCACGGCCTGCCGTTCTCGGTGCTGAACAAGCCGCTGAAGAAGAAGGAAATCTCGCGCCTGATCAACACGGCGTTCCGCAAGTGCGGTCTGCGCGCGACGGTGGTGTTTGCCGACCAGCTGATGCAGTCGGGTTTCCGTCTCGCGACGCGCGCCGGTATTTCGATCTGTGTGGACGACATGCTCGTGCCGCCGCAGAAGGAAACGATCGTCGGCGACGCCGCGAAGAAGGTGAAGGAGTACGACCGCCAGTACATGTCGGGTCTCGTCACCGCGCAGGAACGCTACAACAACGTGGTCGACATCTGGTCGGCAACGTCGGAAGCGGTCGGCAAGGCGATGATGGAGCAGCTGTCGACGGAGCCGGTGACGGACCGCGACGGCAACGAGACGCGCCAGGAGTCGTTCAACTCGATCTACATGATGGCCGACTCGGGCGCCCGGGGTTCGGCGGTTCAGATTCGTCAGCTGGCCGGTATGCGTGGCCTGATGGCGAAGCCGGACGGCTCGATTATCGAGACGCCGATTACCGCGAACTTCCGCGAAGGTCTGAACGTGTTGCAGTACTTCATCTCGACCCACGGTGCACGTAAGGGTCTGGCTGATACGGCACTGAAGACCGCGAACTCGGGTTACCTGACGCGTCGTCTCGTCGACGTCACGCAGGATCTGGTCGTCGTGGAAGACGATTGCGGCACGTCGAACGGCGTGGCGATGAAGGCACTCGTCGAAGGCGGTGAAGTCGTCGAGGCGCTGCGCGACCGTATCCTCGGCCGCGTTGCGGTTGCGGACGTCGTGAACCCGGAAACGCAGGAAACGGTGTACGAATCGGGCACGCTGCTCGATGAAACGGCGGTCGAGGAAATCGAACGCCTCGGCATCGACGAAGTGCGCGTGCGCACGCCGCTGACCTGCGAAACGCGCTACGGTCTGTGTGCGTCGTGCTACGGCCGTGACCTCGGCCGCGGCTCGCTCGTGAACGTCGGCGAAGCAGTCGGCGTGATCGCTGCACAGTCGATCGGTGAACCGGGCACGCAGCTGACGATGCGTACGTTCCACATCGGTGGTGCGGCATCGCGTGCGGCAGTGGCTTCGTCGGTCGAAGCGAAGAGCAACGGTATCGTCCGCTTCACGGCGACGATGCGTTACGTCACGAACGCGAAGGGCGAGCAGATCGTCATTTCCCGTTCGGGCGAAGCGATGATCACCGACGATTTCGGTCGCGAGCGCGAGCGTCACAAAGTGCCGTACGGCGCGACGCTGCTGCAGCTCGACGGCGCGACGATCAAGGCAGGCACGCAGCTCGCCACGTGGGATCCGCTGACGCGTCCGATCATCACCGAGTACGGTGGTACGGTGAAGTTCGAGAACGTCGAGGAAGGCGTGACCGTCGCGAAGCAGATCGACGACGTGACCGGCCTGTCGACGCTGGTCGTGATCGACGTGAAGCGCCGTGGTTCGCAGGCTTCGAAGAGCGTGCGTCCGCAGGTCAAGCTGCTCGACGCGAACGGCGACGAAGTGAAGATTCCGGGCACGGAGCACGCGGTGCAGATCGGCTTCCAGGTCGGCGCACTGATCACCGTGAAGGATGGTCAGCAAGTGCAGGTCGGTGAAGTGCTCGCACGTATCCCGACGGAAGCGCAGAAGACGCGTGACATTACCGGCGGTCTGCCGCGGGTGGCGGAACTGTTCGAAGCGCGTTCGCCGAAGGATGCCGGCATTCTCGCGGAAGTCACCGGTACGACGTCGTTCGGTAAGGACACGAAGGGCAAGCAGCGTCTCGTCATCACGGATCTCGAGGGCAACCAGCACGAGTTCCTGATCGCGAAGGAAAAGCAGGTTCTGGTTCACGATGCCCAGGTCGTCAACAAGGGCGAAATGATCGTGGACGGTCCGGCCGATCCGCACGACATCCTGCGTCTGCAGGGTATCGAGGCGCTGTCGCGCTACATCGTCGACGAAGTGCAGGACGTGTATCGTCTGCAGGGCGTGAAGATCAACGACAAGCACATCGAGGTGATCGTTCGCCAGATGCTGCGTCGTGTGCAGATCACCGACAACGGCGATACGCGCTTCATCCCGGGCGAACAGGTCGAGCGTTCCGACATGCTGGACGAGAACGATCGCATGATCGCCGAGGACAAGCGTCCGGCTTCGTACGACAACGTGCTGCTCGGTATCACGAAGGCATCGCTGTCGACCGACTCGTTCATCTCCGCGGCATCGTTCCAGGAAACGACCCGCGTGCTGACCGAAGCGGCGATCATGGGCAAGCGCGACGATCTGCGCGGCCTGAAGGAAAACGTGATCGTCGGTCGTCTGATTCCGGCCGGTACGGGTCTCGCGTTCCACAAGGCACGCAAGGCGAAGGAATCGTCGGATCGCGAGCGTTTCGACCAGATCGCAGCGGAAGAGGCGTTCGATTTCGGCACGCCGAGCACGCCTGCTGCGGAAGAGCCGCAACAGCACCCGGCAGCCGAGTAAGCGCGGGCGGCGCGAGCCGCCTCGCCTCACCACGCTGTCACCGAGACCGCCCGGTTTTGCCGGGCGGTTTTTTTTCATCTGTCGTTCGCGTGCATGACGCGCCTGTGCCGTGCCGGCCTCGCTTGCTCGCGACGGACGTGCGGCCTGACTGCAAGCGCCGCCGAAGCCGTTGCAATCACTTGCGGCGCGGTCGTGGCGGGCTCGTCATGCACGCGAACGAACCCTGGCCGATCGGCCAAAACCGCACGATTCGCCACGCGTCCCGCGAGCGGGTTGTTAAAATTGCGGTCATCGTCCAGCCGTCCCCGTCCTCTTCCATGTCCCGCGCCCTCGAAATCCTCGACGAAGTATTTGGTTATCCCGCTTTTCGCGGCCAGCAGGGCGAAATCGTCGAACACGTCGCCGGCGGCGGCGATTGTCTCGTGCTGATGCCGACCGGCGGCGGCAAGTCGCTGTGCTACCAGATTCCGGCGCTGCTGCGTCGCGAGGCCGGGCAGGGTGCCGGTATCGTCGTGTCGCCGCTGATCGCGCTGATGCAGGATCAGGTCGCCGCACTGAGCGAAGTGGGCGTGCGCGCGGCGTACCTGAACTCGACACTGTCGGGCGCCGAGGCCGCGGCGACCGAGCGGGCGCTGCGCGAAGGCGAAATCGACCTGCTGTATGTCGCGCCCGAGCGGCTGATGACAGGGCGCTTCCTCGACCTGCTCGAGCGCGCGAAGATCGGCCTGTTCGCGATCGACGAAGCGCACTGCGTGTCGCAATGGGGGCACGATTTCCGCCCGGAATACATCCAGCTGTCGGTGCTGCACGAGCGATTTCCGTCGGTGCCGCGCATCGCATTGACCGCGACGGCCGATGCGATCACGCGCGACGAGATCATCCACCGTCTCGCGCTCGACGACGCACGCGTGTTCGTGTCGAGCTTCGACCGCCCGAACATCCGCTACCGGATCGTCGAAAAGGACAACGCGCGATCGCAGCTGCTCGATTTCATCCGCGCCGAACACACGAATGCCGACGGCACGACGGATGCGGGTGTCGTTTATTGCCTGTCGCGCCGCAAGGTCGAGGAAACGGCCGAATGGCTGAAGGCGCAAGGCGTGCGCGCGCTGCCGTATCACGCGGGGATGGAGTTCGAGGTGCGGCAGAAGCACCAGGAAATGTTCCAGCGCGAGGAAGGCATCGTGATGTGCGCGACGATCGCGTTCGGCATGGGCATCGACAAGCCGGACGTGCGCTTCGTCGCGCACCTGGATCTGCCGAAGAGCGTCGAAGGCTACTACCAGGAAACGGGCCGTGCCGGCCGCGACGGGATGCCCGCGAATGCATGGATGGCGTACGGGCTCGGCGACGTCGTCCAGCAGCGCAAGATGATCGACGAATCGGATGCGGACGACGCACACAAGCGCGTCCAGACGTCGAAGCTCGACGCGCTGCTCGGGCTGTGCGAGACGATCTCGTGCCGCCGCGTGCGGCTGCTGAACTACTTCGGCGAGGAGAGCAAGCCGTGCGGCAACTGCGATACGTGCCTCGAGCCGCCCGCTTCGTGGGACGCGACGCGTGAGGCGCAGATGGCGCTGTCGTGCGTGTTCCGCGCGCAGCGCGCGAGCGGCTTCAATTTCGGCTCGAGCCACCTGATCGAGATCCTGCGCGGCGGGCGCACCGAGAAGGTGTTGCAGCGGGGCCACGACCAGCTGACGACGTTCGGGATTGGCGCGTCGCTGTCGGAGCCCGAGTGGCGCGCGATATTTCGGCAGCTCGTCGCGTACGGCTACCTGGCCGTCGATCACGGCGGCTTCGGTGCACTCGTGCTGACCGAGGCCGCGAAGCCGGTGTTGAAGAACGAGGAGAAGGTCACGCTGCGCCGCTACGTGAAGCCGCAGCGCACGCGCCAGTCGTCGGGCCGCAGCGGCACGCGCGTCGACCCGACGGCCGGCATGGGCACGCGCGAGCGCGCAAGGTGGGATGCGCTGCGTGCGTGGCGCGCGGAAACGGCGAAGACGGACGGCGTGCCGGCCTACGTGATCTTCCACGACGCGACGCTCGCCGAGATCGCACGCAACGCGCCGGAGACGATCGACGACCTGCGCCATATCCCCGGCATGGGGGTGCGCAAGCTGGAGCGCTTCGGCGACGAGATCATCGACGTCGTCGAGTCTGCCTGACACAGGCGTTCCGACCCTTCCGGTAAACCACGCGTCCGGCCGGCGAATCACGCAAGCCGTTGACTTAGTTGGTATTTCCGGAATATGATGCTGGGTTCCGGTATTCGGTGGGCCGAGTTGCGTTCGAAAGCTCGCACCCGTTTCGCCGGTTCGGAAGTCAACTGTGCGCCGATTCTCGCTTTGCCCGAAATCGATGTGCAGATTTTGTTCAATTTCAGGAATAAACAATGCCAACCATCAACCAACTGGTTCGCAAAGGCCGTCAGTCGGAAACGACGAAGAGCAAGAGCCCGGCCCTGCAGGACTGCCCCCAGCGTCGCGGCGTGTGCACCCGTGTGTACACGACGACGCCGAAGAAGCCGAACTCGGCACTCCGTAAGGTCGCCAAGGTTCGTCTGACGAACGGCTTCGAAGTGATTTCGTACATCGGCGGTGAAGGCCACAACCTGCAGGAACACTCGGTTGTGCTGATCCGCGGCGGCCGTGTGAAGGACTTGCCGGGTGTGCGTTACCACATGGTTCGCGGCTCGCTGGATACCCAGGGCGTCAAGGACCGTAAGCAAGCGCGCTCGAAGTACGGCGCGAAGCGTGCAAAGGCTGCCAAGTAAGCAGTTTTTGATCAGGGATCGCCGCAGGGCGGTCAAGGCGGGAGTGCCGGATTGCCGGTGCTGTCGAGTAAGTGGTCACCCGGCCAAGCTGGTTAGTCGTGAAGATGTGATCGGGTTTGTTGGTGGCCGCGGAGCTGGTTCCAGCTCCAACTGAACAAGTAAAGGAAGAATCATGCCGCGTCGTCGCGAAGTCCCCAAGCGGGAAGTGTTGCCGGATCCGAAGTTCGGTAACGTTGATGTAGCCAAGTTCATGAACATGCTGATGCTGTCCGGCAAGAAGTCGGTCGCGGAGCGCATCGTTTATGGCGCATTCGAACAGATCCAGACCAAGGGTGGCAAGGACCCGCTGGAAGTGTTCACGGTTGCGCTCAACAACGTCAAGCCGGTGGTCGAAGTGAAGAGCCGTCGCGTTGGTGGTGCCAACTATCAAGTTCCGGTCGAAGTGCGCCCGTCGCGTCGTATGGCATTGGCGATGCGCTGGCTGCGTGAGGCTGCGAAGAAGCGCAGCGAGAAGTCGATGGCTCTGCGCCTGGCAGGTGAACTCTCCGAAGCGGCCGAAGGCCGTGGCGGCGCGATGAAGAAGCGCGATGAAGTTCACCGCATGGCAGAAGCCAACCGCGCGTTCTCGCATTTCCGTTTCTAAGCGCCTGGCTGGGCTGTTTGCGGAAATAAATTCCGGGCGGGTGCGCTTTTCAGGCGCCTCGCCCGTTTGTGTTGAAGCATGATGCAGCAGGGCTGCATCGTGTTATCCCAGTAGAGGATCAAAGTGGCTCGCAAGACTCCTATCGAGCGCTACCGCAATATCGGTATTAGCGCTCACATCGACGCCGGCAAAACGACGACGACCGAGCGCATTCTGTTTTACACCGGTGTGAACCACAAGATCGGTGAAGTCCACGACGGCGCAGCCACGATGGACTGGATGGAGCAGGAACAGGAGCGTGGCATCACGATCACGTCCGCTGCTACCACGGCCTTCTGGAAGGGCATGGGCGGCAACTATCCGGAACACCGCATCAACATCATCGACACCCCGGGCCACGTCGACTTCACGATCGAAGTGGAGCGTTCGATGCGCGTGCTCGACGGCGCGTGCATGGTGTACTGCGCAGTGGGCGGCGTGCAGCCGCAGTCGGAAACGGTGTGGCGCCAGGCTAACAAGTACAAGGTGCCGCGTCTCGCGTTCGTCAACAAGATGGACCGTACCGGCGCGAACTTCTTCAAGGTCTACGACCAGCTCCGTCTGCGCCTGAAGGCGAACCCGGTTCCGGTCGTGGTGCCGATCGGCGCGGAAGAAAACTTCAAGGGCGTCGTCGACCTGATCAAGATGAAGGCGATCATTTGGGACGAAGCGTCGCAAGGCACGAAGTTCGACTACGTCGACATCCCGGCCGAGCTCGCAGAGACCTGCAAGGAATGGCGCGAAAAGATGGTCGAAGTGGCTGCTGAAGCCAGCGAAGACCTGATGAACAAGTACCTGGAAGAAGGCGATCTGCCGGAAGCCGACATCGTCAAGGCGCTGCGTGATCGTACGATCGCGTGCGAAATCCAGCCGATGCTTTGCGGTACCGCGTTCAAGAACAAGGGCGTGCAGCGTATGCTCGACGCCGTGATCGACTTCCTGCCGTCGCCGGTCGACATCCCGCCGGTCAAGGGCGAGCTCGAGAACGGTGAAGAAGCGGAGCGCAAGGCGTCGGACGACGAGAAGTTCTCGTCGCTCGCGTTCAAGATCATGACCGACCCGTTCGTCGGCCAGCTGATCTTCTTCCGTGTGTACTCGGGCGTCGTCAACTCGGGCGACACGCTGCTGAACTCGACCAAGGGCAAGAAGGAACGCCTCGGCCGTATTCTGCAGATGCACGCGAACCAGCGTGAAGAAATCAAGGAAGTCCGTGCAGGCGACATCGCTGCTGCAGTCGGCCTGAAGGAAGCGACCACCGGCGACACGCTGTGCGATCCGGCAAACCCGATCGTGCTCGAGCGCATGGTGTTCCCGGAGCCGGTGATTTCGCAGGCTGTCGAGCCGAAGACCAAGGCTGACCAGGAAAAGATGGGCCTGGCGCTGAACCGTCTGGCACAGGAAGATCCGTCGTTCCGCGTGCAGACCGACGAAGAGTCGGGCCAGACCATCATTTCGGGCATGGGCGAGCTCCACCTCGAAATTCTGGTCGACCGGATGAAGCGTGAATTCGGCGTGGAAGCAACCGTCGGCAAGCCGCAGGTTGCATACCGCGAAACGATCCGTTCGACGGCGAAGGACGTCGACGGCAAGTTCGTCAAGCAGTCGGGTGGTCGCGGCCAGTACGGTCACGCGGTCATCACGCTCGAGCCGAACGAACAAGGCAAGGGCTACGAGTTCTTCGACGAGATCAAGGGTGGTGTGATTCCGCGTGAATACATCCCGGCGGTCGACAAGGGTATCCAGGACACGCTGAAGTCGGGCGTGCTGGCTGGCTTCCCGGTCGTCGACGTGAAGGTTCACCTGACGTTCGGTTCGTACCACGACGTTGACTCGAACGAAAACGCGTTCCGCATGGCCGGTTCGATGGCGTTCAAGGAAGCAATGCGCAAGGCGAACCCGGTCGTCCTCGAGCCGATGATGGCTGTCGAAGTCGAGACGCCGGAAGACTACATGGGCAACGTGATGGGCGACCTGTCGGGCCGTCGCGGTATCGTCCAGGGCATGGAAGACATGGTTGGCGGCGGCAAGATCGTGCGCGCCGAAGTGCCGCTGTCGGAAATGTTCGGCTATTCGACGTCGCTGCGCTCGCTGACGCAAGGTCGTGCAACGTACACGATGGAGTTCAAGCACTACGCTGAAGCTCCGCGCAACGTTGCTGATGCGATCATCAGCGCGAAGTCGAAGTAATTCGCTATCTCAATCGATAATTTTTGAAAGAAGAGAATCATGGCAAAAGGTAAATTCGAGCGGACCAAGCCGCACGTGAACGTTGGTACGATTGGTCACGTTGACCACGGCAAGACGACGCTGACGGCAGCGATCACGACGGTTCTGACGAAGAAGTTCGGCGGCGAAGCGAAGGCGTACGACCAGATCGACGCGGCACCGGAAGAAAAGGCGCGCGGCATCACGATCAACACGGCACACGTCGAGTACGAAACGGCTAACCGCCACTACGCACACGTCGACTGCCCGGGCCACGCTGACTATGTGAAGAACATGATCACGGGCGCAGCGCA
>NZ_JBEPLH010000050.1:0-17602 GCF_040545135.1 Burkholderia sp. 572
ACGAGATGGGCTTCGCGAAGAAGGTCGCGCATCGCGTGATCTTCATGGACAAGGGCGCGATCGTCGAGGACGACCGCAAGGACGATTTCTTCTCGCATCCGAAATCGGAACGCGCGAAGGACTTCCTCGCGAAGATCCTGCACTGAACGCTGCCGCGACGCGCCGCACCCGCCCCTTCCGATCGTCCGTTCCATGCCGGCCTTTCCGATGAAACGACTGCCTTCCCTCAACGCGCTGCAGATCTTCGACATCGTCGCCCGCCACGGCAGCTTCACGCGCGCCGCCGAGCAGCTGTGCCTGACGCAGGGTGCGGTGAGCCGGCAGGTCCTCGCGCTGGAGGCGTTCTACCAGTTCCCGCTATTCAAGCGCACGCCAAAGGGACTGACGCTGACGGCGGAAGGCGAGCTGCTGTTACCGACGGTGCGCGAGAGCTTTGCGCGCATCGAAGAGGTATCGATGCGCCTGTCGCGCCGGCGCACCGAGCTCGCGCTGAAGGTGCCGACCTGCATGATGCAGTGGATGTTGCCGCGGATCATGCGGTTTCAGTCCGAGCACCCGGAACTCCAGGTGCAGATCACGACGACCTGGGGCCATCACGTCGATTTCCGCATGGAGCCGTTCGACGCCGCGGTGATCTACGCCCCCGGCGCCGGCCCCGACATGCATGCGATCCCGCTGTTCGAAGAGCGGCTCACGCCGGTATGCTCGCCGGACCTGCTGAACCGGCATCCGCTCTCAAGCGTCGACGACCTGGCCGACCATACGCTGCTGCATCCGACCCGCGATCACCGCGACTGGAAACGGTGGCTCGACCATGCGGGCGCGCCGCACGTCGACTCGACGCGCGGATTGAGCTTCGAGACGCTCGACCTCGCCACCCACGCGGCGATCGACGGCTACGGCATCGCGATCGGCGACCGGACGCTCGTCGACGAAAGCGTGGCGGCGCACCGGCTCGTGACGCCGTTCGACGTGTCGATGCCGACCGGGATGGGCTATTACTTCGTGTATCCGGGCGGCGCCGAGCAGCAGCAGAAGATCCAGCTGTTCGGCGACTGGATCACGGGCGAACGCGAGCGCCAGACCTCCGTTTTCAATCGGCGCGCGTGAGCCGGCTCATCGGCACGGCACGCAAGCGCTTGCGTGCCGCATACCGCCGCCCGGCGCGCCCGACCGGATCCGGCCCGCGCAATGCCGGCAGGCGGCGATTTCCCCTCGCTTCCAGTTCGCTTTCGATCCGCTCCGCAACCGTGAATAAACGAGATTATTGAATCCAAAAAAATCGATATTTTATTTTCGGCTTATCCACTAAACTTTTTCATGGCAATTCGCTGACCTGCGTTTGACGAAGCACTTCAATTCTCCGACTCATTAAATCAATCAAGGAGTTTGAAATGTAAGCTGCCGCAATTTCATCGGGAACCACACCGTCGATTCGTGTCGACGCGGCCAACGGCAACCGGATCACCGAGCACTGCTGCTACGGCCAGGGCCGGCACACGGGCGCGTTCAGCCAGGCAGGCGACAACGTGCCGGCGACGTGCCGGCGGGTCGGCAGCGCCGGCCAGACCAGCGGCGGCACGACGACCGAGTATCGCCGGGACGGTGAAGGCCGAACCGGGGCGGATACACGGGTTCCTGATCGAAGTGCCTGGGCGCTGAGGGTTTCGCGCCATGAACGGCGCAATGCGAACTGCCTTTTTGCATTGCGCCGCCTTTTTAATTTGATCCGGATTGTTTTAACCCGCTCATCGTCACACGCAAACCGAATCAAATCAAAAAAGAGACAATCCAACGTGCCGTGCGCCGTGTAGCAGCTTCTTTATTTTGACTTTGAACCTGCAATTTGCCGGCGGACATGCCGGGAACAACGCGACACCATCCGGTCAGCTTATCTCCCGCAACGTCCCCAACAGCACCTTCCTGCAACTCGCGACCATCTGCGCTTCCGGATCGCGATATTCCGTGAGCAGCCACGCCGCGCCGACGTTCGTCATCGCGCCGACGAGCGCGAGCCCGATCAGCCGCTGCTCGGTGCGCTCCGCGGGCGTCGCCGCTTCGCTCGGCGCGCCGATCGCCATGATCAGCTTGCCGAAGTCGATCAGCATGCGCTGGTAGGTCATGTCGGTGTCCGCGCTCACGCCCATCACCTCGAGCAGCAGCACGCGCGCCGCGCACGGGTCGCGCAGGAACGCGAAGAACGCGGCGAGCCCGGCATCGATGCTCTCGCGCAGATCGCCTCCGCGCTCGGCCACTGCCCGCTCGACTGCCTCGTGCAACTGCTGCGCGTGATGCAGGTAGGTGCAGCGCAGCAAATCCTCGGTGCTGTCGAACGCCGCATAAAAATAGCGATCGTTCAGCTTCGCTTCCTGGCAGATCGACCGTACCGTCGCCTTGCGGAACCCGACCGTGCCGAACACACGCGTCGCCGCGCGAATCAGCGCGTCGCGCCGCTCGGCGGCCCGCACCTCGGGCGCCACGCCGCCATACGAGCGGCCCCGTTTTTCCGTTTCGAGTGCTTTCTCCATTCCGCTATTTGACATCAGGACACCCGAAAACTAAAGTGGTGACGATCAACACCACATTAGACGCGCCGCCGGCACGGGGCAAGCGGAACGGGAGGAGCAACGGATGAACGGGTTTTCCGGCAAGGTCGCCGCGATCACGGGCGCCGGTTCGGGCATGGGCCGCAGCCTCGCGGTCGAGCTTGCGCGGCGTGGCTGCGAGGTCGCGCTCGCCGACGTCAACGAAACCGGGCTCGCCGGCACGGCGGCCGCCTGCGCTCAGCATGGCGTGCGCGTGAGCACGCGGCGGCTCGACGTCGCCGACCGCGATGCGGTGTTCGCGTGGGCCGATTTCGTGCGCGCCGGGCATGGCAAGGTCAACCTGATCTTCAACAACGCGGGCGTGTCGCTGGCCGCCAGCGCCGAGACCGCGGACATCGCCGATCTCGAATGGATCGTCGGCATCAACTTCTGGGGCGTCGTGCACGGCACGCAGGCATTCCTGCCGCACCTGCGCGCGTCGGGCGACGGACACGTCGTCAATACGTCGAGCCTGTTCGGGCTCGTCGCGATGCCGACGCAAAGCGCTTACAACGCGACCAAGTTCGCGGTGCGCGGCTTTACCGAGGCACTGCGGATGGAGCTCGAACTCGACGGCGCGCCGGTGAGCGCGACCTGCGTGCATCCGGGCGGCGTCGCGACGAACATCGTCGACGCGGGCCGCGTCGATACCAGCATCCACGCACTCACGGGTCAGGACGAAGCGACCCATCGCCGCCAGGCGAACCGGCTGATCAACGCGACGACGGCCGACGATGCCGCGCGGCAGATCCTCGCGGGTGTCGAGCGCAATGCGCGCCGCGTGCTCGTCGGCGCCGACGCACGCCGGCTCGACAGGATCGCGCGCCTGCTCGGCGCCGGTTACCAGTGGCTGATGCTGCGCCACGTGCGTCGCGCCCGGGCCCGCAACCTCCGCCCGAAGGAAGCCCCGGCCGCGCTCCCGACCACGCCCACCAAGGACCCGGCATGACCTCGACGACAACCGACCGGCGCGACGCGCCGCCCGCCCCCGGCGACAGCCGCGACCTCGACGTGCTGATCGTCGGTGCCGGCCTGTCCGGCATCGGCGCGGCGTATCACCTGAAGCAGCGCTGCCCGTATGCAAGCGTGGCCATCGTCGAGGCGCGCGATGCGATCGGCGGCACCTGGGACCTGTTCCGCTATCCGGGCGTCCGTTCGGATTCCGACATGTTCACGCTCGGCTACAGCTTCCGCCCGTGGCACAGCGACAAGGCGATCTCCGACGGCCAGACGATCCTCGACTACATCCGCGACACCGCGCGCACCTACGGCATCGACAAGACGATCCGTTACGGCCAGAAAGTCGTCGCGGCCGACTGGGATTCGAACCGCGCGCGCTGGACGGTACGCATCGAGCGCACGCTGGGCGGCACGACCGACACGCTCGTCTACACCTGCCGCTTCCTGTTCATGTGCAGCGGCTACTACGACTACGACGCCGGCTACCTGCCCGACTGGGCCGGGATGGACACGTTCGAAGGCAAGCTCGTGCATCCGCAGCACTGGCCGAAGGACCTGTCGTACGCGAACCGGCGCGTCGTCGTGATCGGCAGCGGCGCGACGGCCGTCACGCTCGTGCCGTCGATGGCGGCCGACGCGCAGCACGTGACGATGCTGCAACGCTCGCCGACCTACATCGTGTCGCTGCCCGCGCGCGACAAGATCGCGAATGCGTTGCGCCGCGTGCTGCCGTCCCGGCTCGCGCACCGGCTCGTGCGCGTGAAGAACGTGCTGCTGACGATTTACCTGTACAACGTGTCGCGCCGCAAGCCCGACCAGACGAAGAAGTTCATCATCCGCGCGGCCAGCAAGCAGCTCGGCCCCGACTTCGACGTCGCGAAGCACCTGACGCCGCGCTACATGCCGTGGGACCAGCGCGTGTGCCTCGTGCCGAACGGCGACCTGTTCAAGTCGATCCGCGCGGGCCGCGCGTCGATCGTCACCGACGAGATCGAGCGCTTCACGCCGACCGGCCTCAAGCTGAAGAGCGGCCAGCAGCTCGACGCGGACGTGATCGTCACCGCGACCGGGCTGAAGGTGAAGATGCTCGGCGGCGCGCGCGTCACGGTCGACGGCCGCGCGGTCGACCTGCCGGAAACCGTGTCGTACAAGGGAATGATGTACAGCGACGTGCCGAACCTCGCGTCGTCGTTCGGCTACACGAACGCGTCGTGGACGCTGAAGGCCGAGCTGATCGCGCGCTACGTATGCCGGCTGCTCAACCACATGCGCGCGAACGACTTCGACACGTGCGTGCCGCGGCTCGGCGCCGGCGAGCTCGGCGACGTGCCGGCCGTCAACCTGAGCTCGGGCTACATCCAGCGCGCGGCCGGCATCCTGCCGAAGCAGGGCCATCGCAAGCCGTGGAAATTCCACCAGAACTACGTGCGCGATCTAGCGTCGCTGAAGTTCAGCGCGCTCGCCGATTCGGCGATGCATTTCGAACGCCGCGCGAAAGCCGGCGCGGCCGCCGCGGCGCCGGTTGCCGAACCCGCACTCGAACCCCGTTGAGGCCGACATGACCCCTACGCTCCATCTGATCCAGAACGTCCTGCTCGGCGTCGTCGCGGCGCTCGCCGCGCTCGCGCTGTTTACCGGCTACGTGGCCCGTCGCGTGACGCGTGCGTTTCCGCCCGAAGGCCGCTTCGTCGACGTCGGCGGCGACCGCATCCACTACGTCGAATACGGTAACGGCCCGCCGATCGTGTTCGTCCACGGGCTCGCCGGGCAACTGCGCAATTTTGCGTACCTGCCGCTCGCGCGGCTCGCGCAGCGGCATCGCGTGATCCTCATCGACCGCCCGGGCGCCGGCCGCTCGTTGCGCGGCGCGGCTTCGCAGGCGAACGTGTTCGCCCAGGCCCGCACGGTCGCCGCGTTCATCGACGCGCTGCGGCTCGACAAGCCCGTGCTGGTCGGCCACTCGCTCGGCGGCGCGATCGCGCTTGCCGTCGGCCTCAACCATGCGGACCGCGTGAGCCGGCTCGCGCTGATCGCGCCGCTGTCGCACCAGCAGACCGAGCCGCCGGCGCCGTTCAAGCCGCTGATGCTGCCCTCGCCGCTCGTGCGCCGCTTCGTGTCGTGGACCTTCGCGATCCCGCTGACGATCCTGACCGGCCGCAAGGCCGTGCGCCAGGTGTTCGCGCCGGAAGACGTGCCGCGCGACTTCCCGGTCAAGGGCGGCGGCCTGCTCGGGATGCGCCCGCACGTGTTCTACGCGACGGCGACCGACCTGCTGTCGGCACCCGTCGACCTGCCCGCGATGGAACGCCGCTACGCGGACCTCGCGCTGCCGGTCGACGTGCTGTACGGCCGCGCCGATCCGATCCTGAACTGGCGCGAGCACGGCGACGCGCTCGCGAAGAAATCGGCGCGCGTGCGGCTGAAGGTCGTCGAGGGCGGGCACATGCTGCCGGTCACGATTCCGGAGGCCACCGCCGACTGGCTGCTCGAAGTCGCCGCCGCCCCGGCCGAGGCGGCACCGCAGGCAGCGCGCGTCGCGCACTGAGCCGGAAACCGGCGAAAACGGCGAAAACGGGCCTGATTCCGCGCCCGCCGTGCAGTCGAAGCGGCGGCGGAATCAGGCTTCGTCGTCGGGCACCGACAGCCCGAGATCCGAGATCACCTCCCGCGCGCTGCGGAATGCCTCGACCGCGGCCGGCGCGCCCGCGTACAGCGCGCTGTGCAGCAACACCTCGCGGATCTCGACGAGGCTCGCGCCGTTGTTGAGCGCGCCGCGAATGTGACCCTTCAGTTCCGTGCCGCGGCCGAGCGCCGCCAGCATCGCGCACGTGCACAGGCTGCGCGTCTTCAGGTCGATCCCGTCCCGCTGCCACGTGCTGCCCCACGCGTGCTCGTTCAGCCAGTTCTGCAGCGGGCGCGAAAAACCGTCGAGGTCGCGCATCGCACGCTCGACGAACGCCTCGCCCATCACGTCGATTCGTCGCGCCTTGCCGTTTTCCCTGTCCTGTTCGCTCATGTCCGGGTCCTGTATGGAGTCGTGGCCGCTTCGGCATCGCCGGCAGCCGGGGATTTCGCGCCATGTTCATCGGGCCGGCGCGTTTCGTCAAAGATGCGGCCCTCGGTTCGAGGCCATCCGCGCAACGCGATATCGAACGCTACGTAACATCGCGCCGCGCGTTACGGCGGCTTACGGGAACATCGCAACCGCCGCGCCCCCGCACCGAGCGTGCCCGTCGCGCGAAAGCGCCGTTACTCCGTTTAAATCGCGCCGATCTTCCCGATTCCTGCAATAAAGCGCGACACCGTTTCGCGAATGCTGTCGTGGCGCGGAATTTGCAGAGGAGGCTTGGACACACTTCCAATGTCGAGGCCAACATGCACACACTCTTCAAGAAGACGACGGTAACGATGGCCGTCTCGTCGCTGCTCGCACTATATGGTTGCGGCTCGGTCGATGGACCGACGACCCCGCCGACGATCAAGCCGAGCACGTCAGGGACGGGCGGCAGCTCGGGGACTTCGGGTACGTCGGGCGGTGGGACGTCGGGGACTTCGGGTGGCGGGACTTCGGGTAGTTCGGGGACTTCGGGTACCTCCGGTACGTCGGGTACTTCCGGCACCTCGGGTACCTCCGGCACCTCGGGTACTTCCGGCACCTCGGGTACCTCCGGCACGTCGGGCACTTCCGGCACCTCGGGCACCTCCGGTACGTCGGGCACTTCCGGTACGTCGGGTACTTCCGGTACGTCGGGTACTTCCGGTACGTCGGGTACTTCCGGTACCTCGGGTACTTCCGGCACTTCGGGTACCTCCGGTACGTCGGGCACTTCCGGTACGTCGGGTACTTCCGGTACGTCAGGCACTTCCGGTACATCGGGTACTTCCGGTACATCGGGTACTTCCGGTACATCGGGTACTTCCGGTACGTCAGGCACTTCCGGTACATCGGGTACTTCCGGCACGTCGGGTACTTCCGGCACGTCGGGCACTTCCGGCACCTCGGGCACCTCCGGTACGTCGGGTACTTCCGGTACGTCGGGTACTTCCGGTACATCGGGTACTTCCGGTACGTCGGGTACTTCCGGCACGTCGGGCACCTCCGGTACGTCGGGCACTTCGGGTACTTCCGGTACGTCGGGCACCTCGGGCACCTCCGGCACTTCCGGCACCGGCGTCACCCCGCTCGGCAATGTCCTCCAGAAATCCGGCAACCTCGTGACGGCAGTCGGTACGACGGTCGCGAACGGCGGCGGCGTGATCGGCGGCGTGCAGATCCCCGGCACGAACCCGACGACGGCCAACAGCGTCGGCAATGCGGTCACGAGCCTCGGCAACGGCGTGCAGGCACTCGGCAACGGCGTCGCGGCCGGCCTCGGCTCGATCGGCGTGTCGGCGAACCCGCTCGGGCCGACGCTGACGTCGACCACCGGCCTGCTGACCGGCGCCGGCGGCGCGGTCAACAACCTCGGCAACGCGGTGAAGAGCCTCGGCTCCGGCCCGCTGTCGCCGCTGTCGCCGGTCACGACGCTCGTCGGCGATCTCGTCAACACCGTGGGCGGCGCCGTCAACTCGACCGCGTCGGGCCTCAACACGGCGCTGAACAGCTCGCCGGTCCAGCAGCTCGAGACGCAGGTCGGCAAGGTGATCAACCCGATCACGAACACGCTGACCGGCGGTGTCACGACGCCGGGCGCCACGCAGACGCTCGGCGGCGTCACGCTGCTCGGCACGCCGCTCAACGGCCTGCTGAGCGCGCTCGGCAACGGCCTCGCCCTCGCCGGCACGAAGGTCGGCGGCGCAACCGGCAACCCGGTCGGCACCGGCCTCGGCGGCGTCGTGGCACAGCTCGGCAACACGGTGACGTCCACCGGCGGCCTCGTCCACGACAACAACGCGGGCAGCTCCAGCAGCGGCACGGGCGGCAGCAACCCGCTCGCCCCGATCACGGGCCTGCTCGGCACGCTGACGGGCGGCCTGGGCGGCGGCAGCTCGAGCGGTTCGGGCGGCACGAGCGGCACGAGCAGCGGCGGCCCGCTCGGACCGGTCACGGGCCTGCTCGGCTCGCTGACGGGTGCGCTCGGCGGCCTCGGTTCGAGCGGCACGAGCGGCACCGGCGGAACGAGTGGCACCAGCGGCACCGGTGGCGCGGGTGTCGGCGGCCTGCTGGCGCCGGTCACCAACCTCGTCAATTCGCTGACGCCGCTCGGCGCCAGCCTTACGGGCACGGTCACGACGCCGGGCGGCAACGTGACGGGCACGCTCGGCGGCCTGCTGTCGAGCGGCCCGGTCGGCACGGTGACAGGTGCGCTGACGACGCCGGCAGGCGCCGCCGGCGCCATCGGCACCGCGAGCCCGGGCGGCGCGGCCGGCACGGCCACGACGCCTGCCGGCGGCGGCTCCGTGGCGGCCGGCCTGACCGGCAGCTCGAACGGCGGTGCCGCGGGCGGCGCCGGCAACCTGCTGTCACCGGTGACGAACCTCCTCGGCGGTCTGCTGGGCGGCGGCACCAAGAAGTAACGCTTTACCTATCAGAACCACAGGCCAATGGCCGGGCGCGCATCCATACAAAGCCCGGCCGATGGCCGGCGTCACCCGCCAAGCGGGGGCGCCGGCCTTCACCCGTACGAGGATCCGATCATGAACTCCACGCTTGACGGCATCGCCGCGGTCCAGGACCGCCCACCCCGTTCCGCCACGCCCCTGCGCGCCGGCCTGCTCGGCATCGCCGCCGGACTGTTCGCGCTGTGGATCACGCGCGGCCAGCCGACTTTCGATGCAGCCACGCGCGCGGTCATCGCCAGCCTCGCGATCATCGGCACGATCGCGCTGCACGAAATCTTCATCTCGCGCGTCTACCTGCGCCCGAGCGCGGGCCTGTCGCGGCAGGCCGTCCGCCCGCTCGGCATCGCGCGCGTCGCGACGCGGCTCGGCGCGCTGGCGTCGATCTATGCGGGCATCGGCGCGATCTACTGGCTGCTGCCCGAATACCACGGCGCGTTCTACCGGCCGTTCTGGTCGCTGCTGCGCTCGCTCGCGCCGTACGTGATCGTCGCCGCGCCGTTCTACTTCGCGTGGATGGATCGCCACCAGCGCGAGACCGACGACGCGTACCTGCTGTGGGGCCGCTTCCTGTTCCGCCGCGAGCAGCCCGCGAGCTGGAAGCCGGTGCGCGAAATGCTGGCCGGCTGGGGCGTGAAGGCGTTCTTCCTGCCGCTGATGACCGTCTACCTGTCGAAGGACGCCGATCACCTGACCGCGTCGCTCGCGAACGCGATGCACGCGCCGGCGACGATCGCGACCTTCATGTTCATGTACGACCTGTCGTTCACGATGGACCTGATGTTCGGCACCGTCGGCTACCTGTGCACGTTCCGCATCCTCGACAGCCACGTGCGCACCGTCGAGCCGACGACGCTCGGCTGGGTAGCCGCGCTGATGTGCTACCAGCCGTTCTGGTCGCTGTTCTCGAACAACTACATCCGCTACGAAGGCACGTTGTTCTGGGACAACTGGCTGCTGTCGGCCCCGACGCTGCGCGTGATCTGGGGCACGGTGATCATCCTGCTGCTGCTGACCTACGCGCTGTGCACGATCTCGTTCGGGTTGCGTTTCTCGAACCTCACCAACCGCGGGATCATCACGTCGGGCCCGTACCGCTTCACGAAGCATCCGGCGTACATCACGAAGAACCTGTCGTACTGGATGGTGTCGGTGCCGTTCGTCGAGCCGCTCGGCTGGCAGGTCGGGCTCATGCACTGCGCGGGGCTCGTCGCGGTCAACCTGATCTACTACACGCGGGCGAAGACCGAGGAACGGCACCTGATGCGCGACCCCGACTATCGCGCGTATGCCGAATGGATCGCGCAGCACGGGTTGTTCGCGCGGATGAGGCAGGCGTTCGGGCAGCGCGCGCCGGCCTGACACGGCGGCACAAGGCGGGGCCTGCTGGCCCGCCCACGGTTGACGGCACCGGCCGCGCGCCCGCGACTCCGCCGGAGCGCCGCGCCGCCGGAAATCGCCGTGCTTCGCCGCGCGCGCTCAGTCGAAACCGACGCCACGAGCGCGCCCGTCATGCAGATGGCCGGTCGCACGCGTCAGCCTCCTGATCGAGACGAAGCTCGCGAAGCCCATGCCGAAGCAGCAAGCCGCCAGCGGCCACGCGGTAGCCCCGTCGAACACCAACGTCGCAAGCGTGCCCACGCCGGTGACGATCACGCTCTGCACCGCGTAATAAAGCGCCACTGCCTTGCCGGCGACATCGCCGAAATCGCGCAGCGCACCGTTTGCCGTCACCGCCGACATCAGCACGATGCCGACCGCAACCAGCCACATCGGCATCACGAACGTCGCAAACGACGGCTTCGTCGGGATCGTGCCGAGCGCCAGCACGATCGCGCCCGCCATCATCGCGACCGCGCCTCGCGCCACGCAGCCCGCCTCGCCCCACTTCGACACGAATCTCCCGGCGAAGCGCGAGACGACGACCATGACGATCGCGACAGTCGCAAAGGCCACGCTGAACGACACGCGCGAGTAACCGGCCACACCGACCAGCACGCGCGGCGCGGTCGAGAAGAACACGAAGAACGCGCCCATCGAGGCCGCAAACGCGAGCGTGTGAACCCGGAACGGCCGGCTGCCGAGAATCGATGCGACGGACGGCCCCTGCCGGTTTGCCGTCCGCGGACGCGTCTCGTGCCAGCGCGGCCACGCGCGCCCGCATGCCAGCAGCCCCAGCAGGCCGAGCATCGCGAAGATCGCGCGCCATCCGCAGGCCGTCGCGATTGCCGCGCCCAGCAGCGGGCCCAACGCCGGCACGAACGCCAGCATCGCGCCGAACTGGCTGTAGATGATGCGGCCTTCGGGGCGGTCGGCATAGACATCGCGAACGGTCGCGAACGTGGCGACGAGCGCCGCCGACGCGCCCAGCGCCTGCAGCGCGCGCAGCACGACGAACAGGCCGCCGCTGGTGGTGATCGCAAGCGCCAGGGAAGCCGCCGAAAAACACAGCGCGCCGCCCAGCATCACCGGCCGTCTGCCGATGCGATCCGATAACGGGCCGAAGATCATCTGGCCCAGGCCGAGGACGACCATGTAGACGCTCAGCGTCAACTGGACGACGGCCGGCGACGTGCCGAGCGCGGACGGCATGTCCGGGATCACCGGCAGGTACACGTCCATCGCCAGCGAAGCGAGGAGATCGAAAGGGGCCATCAGCAGGAGCGCCGACGGCAACGAATG
Source organism: Burkholderia sp. 572 (assembly GCF_040545135.1). Lineage (NCBI taxonomy): Bacteria > Pseudomonadati > Pseudomonadota > Betaproteobacteria > Burkholderiales > Burkholderiaceae > Burkholderia > Burkholderia sp. 572. Next base: position 11,787 of record NZ_JBEPLH010000050.1, read on the forward strand.
GGCCCACACGGGCGTGGATTGTTCAGGCATGACAAGGCATCCGCTCAGAAAGGGAAATCTGGCGGCGATCTGCCTGGTCAGCGATGGACAACGGGAGATCGCCGCAACGACCGGTTAACGAAGGTCGTTGCGGCTCAGCGATCCGTGGACGGGCCAGCTCCCATGGAGGAATCCTTGCGTGGTGCGTTTTGCGTTGACCGTGCAGTGTAGTCGGTTCGCCAGGCCGGCACCAGCCGGGCGCGCGGTGCACGGCAGCGACTGTCCGGCTCGCCCGCCGCTCAGGCTACGGCACGCGCCCATGCGGCCAATTGTCGCGAAACGATGCGATTCTCCGCGTTTCGTCGCTTTTCTCCATCGATACGATTGCCCGCTCCCGGCGCCTCGCGTATGGTGCTGGCCGTCCGCGCCCGATCGGTCGCCCGGACACCCGACCGTCGTCGCGCACGACGGCCGCGCGGGCCGTGCCCGCCGTCACCGTCTCCGCGGCACCGCCCTTCGGCGCCGCGCATTCATGAGGAGAGAGACGTGATTCACAAAGTCCTGATCCTGTTCGCACCCTGCGTCGCGGGCCTCGCCGCGATCGCCGCCGGTTTCCAGCACATCCCCAGCTGATTCGCGGCCCCGGCTCGCTTCGCCGAGCCCGGGGGCCGCACCCATTCCTCTCCCCTCTTGCGATGAACCACTTTCTCGGACCGCCCGGGACGGGCGCCTTTTGCCATGCGCATCGACGTACAGCATTCCCAGCACGACATCGACGATGAACTCGACTCGCTCTACGCACGCCTGCACCAGCCGGGCCATCGCCTGCACGGCCTGCCGGCCGTCGCGCTCGGCCGCTCCGGCCTGATCGTCCGCCACCGCGAGGCCGACGGCGAATACTTCCTGTACGTCGAGGATCCGGCCGCGCGCCAGCTCGCCGGCTATACGGTATTCAACCGCCTGCCCGAAATCCCCCGTCGCGCCGACCGCTACCTGCGCGCGCCGCACACGCGGCTGCGCGGATCCGCGCAACGCAAGGGCCTCGCGACGACGCTGTATCGCTGGGGACTCGACGCCGGCCTGTGCCTGATCAGCGGGGCACGTCAGTCGATCGGCGCGGCGCAGCTGTGGACCGCGCTGGCCCATGACTATCGACACGGCTTCGTCGACATCGAAGGCCGCGCGCTGCGCTATCTCGGCGAAGCCGTTGCCGACGACGTGCACGGCGCGCTGCATACGCGTCGTCTGCTGCTCGGCAACGGGTGGGAAATCGGCGCATTCGCACGCGCGGCCGGGATGGCCGACGTCGTTGCCGCAGCGTGTCGCCACCCGGGATTTCCGCGGGAAAGGCGCGAACCGCACCGCTTGCACGGGAGCGCCCAAGCGCGTCACTCCACCCGTGCGCCGATGCGATAATCCGTCGGGCCGGCGCGCCCCCCTCGCGCAAACCACTCAACGACACGCTCCTCGATGGCTACCGAACTCCAACCCGATTCCGAGCGCCGCATCGACATCGTCGCGTTATGCGGCAGCCTGCGTGCGCAGTCGTATAACGCGGCGCTGCTGGATGCGGCGGCACGCGTCGCGCCGCCCGGGACGCACATCACGCGCTTCGATCGCCTCGGCGAATTTCCGCTGTTCAACCCCGACGCGGAATATCCGTCGCCCGCCGCGGTACGCGACCTGATCGATCGCCTGAACGCCGCCGACGGCGTGCTGATCGCGAGCCCGGAATACGCACACGGCGTGACCGGCGTGATGAAGAACGCGCTCGACTGGGTCGTGGGATGCGAAGCGTTCGTGTACAAGCCGGTCGCGGTGCTGAACGCATCGCCGCGCGCGACGCATGCGGACGCGGCGCTGCGGGAAACGCTGTCGGTGATGTCGGCGCGCATCGTCGAGCGCGCGTCGATCACGCTCCCGATCCTCGGCAGCCAGCTCGACGCGGCCGGCATCGCCGCGCATCCGCCGTTCGCGGCGGCGCTGGTCGAGGCGTTGCACGCGTTCGGCGCGGAGATTGCCGAAGGCACGCCAGCACGCTGACGTTGCGTAACCTGAAGTCCATCGCAGTCCGGATTAATCGGACGCCGCGCCCATCGACGGGCGCAACGTCCGGCACGGATCATCGTCCGCGATAGATCGGTCTGTCGGCCGCCATCGAACCCGATTCGCTCGCGGCCGGTGCCGCCATTCCGTATCCGCTGGTATCGGCCGCCGACGTGCCGGTCGAACCGACCTTCTTCAGCGCCTCCGCCAGCCGCGCCGGATAGTACGGGTCTTCGCCGTTCTGGCGGTAGCCGGCCGCACGCAGGGCGGCCAGTTCGGCCTTCACCTCCGCGCGCGTCACGGTGGACTGCGGCGCGGCCCACGCGGAAACGGAAACGAAAGCGGAAGCGGTCGCGGCAACCGTCGCGAGAACATACAGAGCAAGCTTGTTCATCTGATCTCTCCTGAGCATCGACGATGTTGTCGACGGAGAGTGAGTCGCGCCGCGTGCGCAAAGATGACACTCGCCGAAGAAGAAATCCGGCGTCGCGTCACGGTGCAGGTGCCACGCGGCACGCCGGCAGGAACGGCGTGTTGAACGAAAACCCGATCGGCTGTCAGATTCCGCCGGCTCGCGCGACTACCGGCATGTGGCCCGGCGCCACCCTCCGTTTTCGTTCAAAGGGTCCGACATGAAAACCAGAATCTGGATACTGATCGCGTCGCATCTCGCGACGGGCCTCGCGGCGTTCGCCGCGGGCATCTACGTCCTGCCGATCCTCACGGCGACGGAAGGCGCAAGCGCCGTCGAACTGCAAGTGGCCGCGGAAAACGCGCGCCATACCGGCCGCTTCGAACGCAACCTGCCGGGCAGCGACGCGCTGCACTGGGCGGACGGCAAGCTGACCGTCACCGATTCGTCGATCGCGTTCGAGGGCGACATCGCACCGGGCCCCGACTACAAGCTCTATCTCGTGCCGGCCTTCGTCGACACGCGAGCGTCGTTCCTCGCGATCAAGGCGCGCGCCGTACGCGTGGGCGACCTGAAGACATTCGGCAATTTCGTCGTGGCGCTTCCCGACGACGTGAATCCCGCGCAATACACGTCGGTCGTGATCTGGTGCGAACGCTTCTCGAAATTCATCAGCGCGGCCCGCTATCAAAGCGCGCCGGCGTCGGGCCTGACGTCGATGTGACCGGCGCGCGGCGGCAACGGTGCGTGCTCGCGCGCTACCGGGTCTTCGCGCGCGCGCTCTTCCTCACCGTCTTCGCGCGCGGGGCTTCCTTCTCGGGCTGCGCGCCGCCGCCGGCGAGATCCTCGAGCCACGCGAGCGCATCGACGTACGACAGGAACTGCTGCAGATATTCCGGCGACAGCTCGCGCATCGTCGCGAGCGACCGGTGCACGAGGCTGTTCGAATTGAGCGGCCCCGCGTTGCGCGGCACCTGGTCGAGCGACTGGCGGTACTGCTGTTCGGTGCGGACCTTCGACCACATCGTGCGGAAGTAGTCGACCAGCTCCGGATCGAGCCCGCGCCGGTCGGCCTGCGCATCGCGGCCGAGCCGTTCGACGAGCGCCGCCAGCGACGGGCCGCGTCCGGCCGCACCATCGGCGGCTTGCGCGGTGTCGCCCGCGGCAGCCTTCGCTTCGTCGGCCCGCGCGACGACCGCCGCGAAGCCTTCGATCAGCGTGGCGAGCCGCGCGTCGAGCAGCCCGCGCGCGTTGCCTTCGAGCGCAGCCGCACGCCGCTCGAGCGCGTCGATCCGGAGAAAGCGCACGGGGTCGAGCCGGTCGGCGCCCTGCTCGCGCCATGCGTCGAGTGTCGCGCGAACATGCGTCGCGTCGTCGGTCACTTCGCGTTCCCTCCGTTCGATGCCGACTTGCGCGGCACCGGCGCGATCTCCACGCGACGGTTCTTCGCGCGGCCTTCATCGTCCGCATTCGAGCTGACCGGCTGTTCCGAGCCGAACGCGGCCGCGAACACCGACGACGCCGGCACGCCGGCGTCGATCATCGCGCGCGTGACCGTCAACGCGCGCTTGGCCGACAGTTCCCAGTTGTCCGCGAACTGGCGGTTGCCGGCATGCACCTGCTGGTCGTCGGCGAAGCCGCTGATCATCAGGATCTCGTCGCGTGTCTTCAGGTAGGCGGCGAGCGGTGCGGCCAGCGTCTTCAGCAGGTCGCGGCCGGCGGGCTGCAACTGGTCGGAGTTCAGCGCGAACAGCACGTTGCCGCTGATGCCGATGCGTCCGTTCACGAGCGTCACGCGGCCGGCCGCGAGCGGCCCGGCGAGCGCCTGCTCGAGCGACTTGCGCTGCTGCGCTTCCTGCTGGCGCGCGCGCACGGCTTCCTCGAGCTTCGACGTGAGCTGCAACTGCATGCCGATCACGCCGACGAGGATCAGCACGAACGCGCCGAGCAGCACCGACATCAGGTCGGCGAACGCGGGCCACACCGGCGCGGAGGACGCGCCGCCGTCGATTTCGTCGTGCATGCGTTACGCTCCGACGGACGCCCGCCGGCCGGCGAGCTGCTGCAGGTCTTCGACGATCTGCTTCTGCGACATCATGCTCAGGTCGATCACCTCGCGCGCCTGCGCGACGTAGTATTCGAGCTGCTCGTCGCTGCGCGCGAGCGACTTCTCGAGCGCGGCCTCGATGCGTTGCAGATGGGTCAGCAGCTTGTCGTTCGACTCGCCGAACACCTGCACGGCCATCCCGAACGCGTCGCCGAGGCTCGCGACTTCGACCGCGCCCGCCGTAACTTGCGCGGCCACCGAGTCGAGCTTGCGCGTTTCGGCGTCGACGGTGTCGTTGAAGCGTGCCCCGACGCGGTCGAGCAGGTCGGCCGACGTGCTGACGAGCGCGTCGATCGCGGTGCGCTGTTCGGTCGACGCGTGATTGACCGCGCCGAGCAGCGTTTCGAGCGTCGCGAGCAGGCGGCTGCGTTCCTCGAGCATCGCGGTGTCGTGTAACAGGCTGTCGGACAGGCGCTGGCGCAGCTCGGCGACGACGTCGGCCGCGGCCTTCGGCGCCTCCGACGCAGCCTGCACGAGGCGCGCGATCTCGTTGATCGTGTCGCTCGCATGCACCTGCGCCTGCGCGGTGATGTCGTTCGCGGTGCGGGCCAGCGTGTCGCAGATGTCCTGCTGGCGCGTCGCGGCCTGCGCGCTCGTGTGCGCCCATTCGTCGCGCAGCGCGGCCGCCATCGCGGCGAGCGAGTCGTTCCACGCGGCGAGGCGTTGTTCGTCGCGGGCGGCCAGTTGCGTCTGCAAGCCCGTGTGCGAATCGCGGATCGTCGACAGCAGGTCATTCGAGCGCTGTTCGAAGGTCGAAGCCTGCGCGGTCAGGTCGCGCGTCGTTTGCGCCAGTGCGTCGCAGATTTCCTGCTGACGGCCCGCGCTGTGTACCCCCGCACGCTGCCATTCGTCGCCGAGCTTCGCGGCCATCGCGGCCAGCGATTCGTTCCACGCGGTGAGACGTTCCTCGTCGCGCGCCGCCAGTTGCGTCTGCAGGCCCGTGTGCGACTCGCGAATCGTCGACAGCAGGTCGTTCGAGCGCTGTTCGAAAGCCGAAGCCTGTGCGGTCAGGTCGCGCGTCGTTTGCGCGAGTGCGTCGCAGATTTCCTGCTGACGGCCCGCGCTATGCACGCCTGCGCGTTGCCATTCGTCGCCGAGCTTCGCGGCCATCGCGGCCAGCGATTCGTTCCACGCGGCGAGGCGTTGTTCGTCGCGCGCCGCCAGTTGCGCCTGCAAACCCGTGTGCGACTCGCGAATCGTCGACAGCAGGTCGTTCGAGCGCTGTTCGAAAGCCGAAGCCTGCGCGGACAGGTCGCGCGTCGTTTGCGCCAG
>NZ_JBEPLH010000051.1:0-9344 GCF_040545135.1 Burkholderia sp. 572
TCGGTTCGCGATAAAACGTGGCTCCACTGGCATCTCGGCGATCTCGATTGGAAAGCCGCCATGCTAAAGCAATACGGTGTCGGTGCCACGCTTACATAAAGTCGTCAACTCAGGTGCCAGATGCCTTGAACCGTGGGGATTCTGGAGTGACAGAATTAATTTGCTCTACGGCAATCTAGCAACTATTTCGTTCCCTGCCACACGACTGAACTATCGACCGCATAAATCTTGCATCCCTGATGGTGTTGACCACAATGGTCTAGCGAGTACTTAACCGGATCCGGGCCGAGAGCCGAAAAGTCCCAGCCTCCATCGGGTGCGATGGTGAACACACGAGGTCGAGGAAGTTGAAGGAATTTTTGATATCCGGCTCTCCCGCTATCACTCACGTACGGAATCGCTGACGCATCGTCCAGCTTGGCAAAGTTGCTGGGCGGAGGAACTGGTGTCGGTCTAGTCCAAACTACAGTGTTGTCCACTGCATAGATGCGACAGCCAGGGCCACGTTGATTGCACAAGTTCATTGCATGCGCAATCGGATCGAATCCGCCATTCGTCGACGCTGCTCCATGCTGGCCGATCGCAAATGCCCGGGGCAACGGCCTTTCGAGAAACTTCTTGTAGTACGCTTGTCCAGCGATGCCGATGTACGGCAAGGCTCCCACATCGTAAATGGCAGCATAACCACTCGCTGGCGGAGTGGGGGTCGGCATGTACTCAGGGTTGACCTCCATATGAGGCATGCCTATCCGTGCGAGAAACGCATCGAGTTTCGGCACCCAGAGCGGAAGCGCTTTAGCCGACCCGAGCATGTTGTGCGCATCCTCGCCGAAAGCACCATACGCCACCAGCTCAGCAGATCCTCCCGCTGATACATAGCGCTCATACTCGGCATGCCACGTGTCTCTCGAAAACACCTTATCGTTGTCCCCGAAAAACCAGATCGACGGAAGTTTGCTATGCGCCCCGAGTTCTCCCGCTGCCTTGATCAACGATTGACTGGAGAAGAGACAATCCGATTCGTTCATGCCGCCAGCAAAGCTGACTAGCCCTCGCACGCCGGGCACATCCATCGTCCCGACCGCAAGCGTATTCCATCCCCCAAAGCTCTGCCCTGCGACGACGATCCTGGATCCGTCAATCGTCGGTTGAGTTTTCATGTAGTCGATAACTGCCTTGATATCTTGGGCATCCTCGATACCGGTTGCTGCATAATCGCAGCCGTGATGCACAAGATGCCCCTGAGAACCAGCGTAGCCCCGCATCATCGGCAGAACGACGGCATACCCTCTCGACAAGAAATAGTACGCAGAAAATGTCAGGTGATATCGAGGCTGATCCGGCGGCGGCACACTTCCATTTGCTCCGTGGTTCATCACGACCAACGGAAACGGACCGGGACCATCGGGTATGTCAAGCGTCGCTTGAAGCATGACTGAGTTACCGTCCGCACTTGGGATCTCGATCACTTTTTCATGGCTCAGCACCGCTTCAGGTGCCTTCAGGCTGTCCGCATCTTCTGCATGCGCCAGAGGCACATACGCGTACAGATAAGCGATTGCGATGAGCAAACACAATTTCCAGGTCTTGAACATTTTCAAGGTGCACCGAGGGGAGAGATAGACGACAGATCCAAACGTCCAAGCTTGGAGGCCAGATCGATCCGAGCGTTGTCCCAGTCTGTCAACGTTTGAATCCGACGCTCCTTCGCATTGGCGAGCATCGTCTGTGTATTGAGCAATTCGAGGATGTTACCAACGCCAACGTTGTAGCGGTGTTCGGCCGCGGTATAGGCTTGTTGAGCGATCGTCAACAAGGAACTGCTATGCGAAGCGCTTTCCGATGCCGCTTCCAGGGCGTAGTAGCTGTCCCAGACGTCCACCGCAACCTTGTTCCGAGTTTCTTCGAGAGCGTCTTGTTGCCGCTCGGCTTCTGCCCGGGCTTGGTCGATCTGATAGTTCCTTCCGAAGCCTTCGAATATCGGAATGGTTACCTGTATGCCGATATAGGCGTCGTGACCAGTCGATGGATAGGTCGGCAATCCAAGCCCCAAACTTTGTGGTTGGTTGTCTCGATTGTATTTCCCGACGAGATTGAGACTCGGCAGTCCTTGTGCTCGGGTTTGAACGATCTTCGCCATAGCCGCATCGTACTGCGCCTGTGCGGCCACGACACTGGGATGTGTACGCTTCACCTCGGCAATCAACCGTGCGAGAGTCTCGGTAAAAGTCTTGCCGGGGATCGCGGTATCCGTGACGGCGGGCACGTCCGTTACGGCGGACGGATCGTAGCCCATGTCTACAGCTAACGCGCCAATCGTCGACTGAGCGTCACTGCGCGCCTTGGCGAGATTCAGCAACGCCTGCTCATGCTGCGATTGCGCCTGTAATGCATCAGTAATGGGCGCCACCCCTTTGTCGACTTTGGCCTGCGCTACTGCAGCGCTTTGCCTCGTCATTACCTCGATTTCTCGAGCTGTATCGAGAGCCGCATGTGCTGCTTGCGCTGCGTAGTAATCCTTGGCGACCGTAGCAAACGTCGATTGCAACGTGGCGTTTTGTGTTGCTTGCGCGGCCTCCAGCAACGACGAGGCATTCTTCAGCGCCGCCTCTCGCCCTCCGAAGTCGTATAGGAGCCAATTGAGAGACACACCTTCAGAGCGAACGGTTGCCGAGTAATTTGAGCTGAGCGCCGGATGGTCGGTGATGTCGGTGACGGAACTGTCCCGAACACCTTGCCAGTTTACGGTGAGGGTCGGCAGGTACGCCGCTCTCGCTACGCCGACCACCGCCGCCTGAGCCTTGACGTCCGCCCACGCCTCTCGGGTTTTAGGATTGCGGCACAGAGCGCGTTCGACCGCATCCTCCAGTGCCAAAGGGTGGCTCAATGGACCGAATTCGCAGGTGCCGTTGGCCGGAACCATGTCGTCGGCCGCGCTGACAGGAATCGTTTGTTCAGCCCGTAACGGATCGAAGGCATGGACCGTAGGCGAGATGATGGATATCACGGCGGTTGCGGCGATCACCATCCACGTCGATGACTTAACGCTCATGCATGCTCTCCTGAGCGCCTTCGACAAGCGGGCCAAGCAGATATTGAGCGACGGTTTGCCTGCCCGTCTTGATCTCCGCCTTCACGGTCATGCCAGGCGTCAATGCGATCCACCGGTCGTCGATGCGCATGCGGTCCGATTTGAGGCGAATACGCACCGTGAAGGCGAGTCCCAGCTTCTTGTCCTGGACAGCATCGTTTGACAAATCGACCACCGTCCCTTCAAGCATGCCGTAGCGACTGTAGGGAAACGCATCGAGCTTGACCGCTGCCCGCTGCCCGACTTTCAGGAAACCCACGTCTTTGTTTTCGACAGTAGCCTCGACTTCAACTGCATCATCAGGAACGATTTCCATCAACGCCTGAGCGGTTGTGACGACGCCGCCCAGCGTGTGCGTAGCGAGTTGCTGAACCGTGCCGCTGACCGGGGAAGTCAAGCTGAGCAGAGCTTGACGAGTGTGGGCCTTGGTTTCGTCATTGGTGCTCTGCCTCAACTGTTCGGTAGCCTTCTCCAAATCATCGAGTTGTTCTCGGCGAAATTGAGAGACCGTCTGCGCAATGTCCGCTCGCTGCTCTGCTATGCCAGCCGTCAGTTCGTGTGCATGGCTGCGCTGTGCCGCTAGTTCGTGCTCCTGGTTCAATGCAGTCTGCTCCTTGTCGAGGTAGTCGTTCTTTGCGACATACTTGTCGGCAGACAGCGACCTATAGTCGTTCGCTTGTGAACGTGCCAGCGGTGCGGTAGCCGTCAGCTTGGCAATTTCCTGCCTGGTGCCGTCGAGTTCGGCTTCACGCTTCGTCAGTTCGCTTCGAGCTGCATTCAGCTTGTCTTCATATTCACGATATGAGCCATCAACAAGATGTTGTGCCTCTTCCTGACGTTCAGGAGCGGCACCGTCGATCTTGGCGACCTCCGGCTCTCTACCCACTTGCAGGGCCGTCAACAGCGCTTGCGATCGAGCGGCAGCGAACGCCGCATCCAGCTTGGACGATTTCGCCTTATCTTCATCTGCTGCCGCTTGTGTCGTGTCGAGCTTCACGAGGAGATCTCCGGCCTTGATTCGCTGACCATCCTGAACAGCTATCTCCCTGACCACGCCCGTAATCGCCGGCTGAATGATTTTCACCTTTGCGTTTGGAACGAGCTTCCCGCTCGCCGTTGCGACAATGTCGAGTTTTGCAAAGCAGGCAATCAAAACAACCGCTGCAGCAAGCAGCATGATCAATCGGGCAGTCCAGCGAGGCGCTGGGTGCACGGGTGTTTCGACCAGCTCAAGATGAGCGGGCTGGAAGGCAAGCTCATATTCAAGCTTGGCAGGACCATCGAGCTGATGGCGGATTTTCCATGCCGCCGCCCAAACGGATCGATATCGGCGCAAGAGATCAAGAAATGCATGTAAACGAATCGACATTGTCATCACCCTGCCTGAAGAGACAGCAAGTTGGCGTAGTAACCACCAGTCGACTGCAATATCTCGTGCGTGCCGCGTTCGACGATGTGTCCTTTGTCCATCGCAACGATCTGGTCAGCAAGTCGAACCGTGCTAAGGCGGTGGGCAATAATGATCACCGTGCGCCCCGCACAAATTGCTCGCATGTTGTTCTGGATGACCCGCTCAGTCTCGAAATCGAGCGCACTGGTCGCCTCGTCGAAAATAAGGATGCGAGGATTGGTCAACAGTGCACGGGCGATGGCGATGCGCTGTCGTTGCCCACCGGACAGGTTGTTGCCGTGTTCTTCCACGAGCGTGTCGTAGGCTTGCGGGAGTTCGCAAATGAACTCGTGAGCCCCTGCCAATTTGGCAGCGTGCATGATGGCTGCCATCGGCGCACCGGGGTCCGCCAAAGCGATGTTGTCTCGGAGCGATCGGTTGAACAGATAATTTTCCTGGAGCACGACACCGATGTGCCGGCGAAGCCACGCAGGATCAGCGAGCGCCAGGTCGACGCCATCGATACGCACGGTCCCGTGTTCGGGCACGTAGAGACGTTGTAGAAGCTTGGTTAGTGTGCTTTTGCCGGATCCCGATCGGCCGACGATGCCTATGACCTGACCCGCTCGTATGTCCAGCGACACATCGTCCAAGACTGGCTGACCGTCCGGACGGTACCGGAAACGCACGCGCTCGAATCGGATATCGCCCTTGATCGCAGGCATCGATTGACTGCTCTGGCGTAACTCGGTGCGGGTATTTAGGATGTCTCCCAAACGGCTCATGGAAATTCCGACTTGCTGGAAATCCTGCCAGAGCTGAGCGAGTCGCAAGACAGGTGCAGCAACACGCTGCGACATCATGTTGAACGCAATCAGTTCGCCGATCGTCAGCTTGCCGTCGATCACGAGCTTGGCGCCCAACAGGAGCGTTCCCAACGAGACGAGTTTGCCGATGTACTGAATCAGTTGTTGGCCAACGTTGCCGAGCTGCGTCACACGAAATCCGGATGCGACATATGCGGCCAATTGCATTTCCCATTTCTTGGCGAACTGGGGCTCGACAGACATCGACTTGACTGTTTCGACACCCGATACGGTTTCGACGAGGAACGATTGATTGTCAGCACCTCGTGCGAATTTTTCGTTAAGTCGGCGACGCAAGACCGGAACGATGGAAGCGGACACGCCAGCGTAGATCGGCAGGGAGAGCACGACCACAATTGTGAGCCATACACTGTAGAAGCACATGACGGCGATGAACACGATCGAGAAGAACAGATCAATGACGGCTGTCAGTGCCTGGCCCGTCATGAAGTTTCGGATACTTTCGAGCTCACGAACACGGGCGATCGTGTCTCCAACACGGCGTACACCGAAGTACGCCAGAGGCAAAGCGATCAGGTGTTTGAAGAGTCGTGCGCCGAGCTCGACATCGATCCGGTTCGTGGTATGCGAGAAGATGTAGTTTCTCAGACCGGTCAACGCGACTTCGAACGTTGAACTGAGAAACAGTGTGATCCCGACGACGGCCAGCGTATTGTAGGTGTGATTGACGAGTACCTTGTCCATGATCACCTGGAACATCAATGGTGTCACGAGACCGAATATCTGCAAGACAAAGGAGATCGCCAGCACCTCCAGCAGCAATCTTCGGTACTTAACGACAGCCGGGATGAACCATGAGAAATCGAACTTCGCCAGTTCGCCCGTGAGGGACGCTCGGGAGGTGAAAAGGAGCATGCTTCCCGTCGAGCGATGGGTTATCTCCTCCAACGAATGGAGCGTAGGTTGGGTTGCATTAGCTTCGAACGTAAGCACTGACAGTCCGTCACGACGTGCAATGATGAAGTGCTGGCCGTCTTTGTCGAGGCATAGCGCCGGCAGTGGCGACTTATCTAGTCGATCGATCCGTAGCGGCACAAGGCGAGCCTTCAAACCGATCGAGCGAGCACACAAGATCAATGTGTCGGCATCGAACGGTTGGTCGCCTTGAGCCGCAGCGTGGCGAAGTTGAGCGACATCTGTAGCGATACCGTGGAATCGTGCAATGGTGACCAGGCAACTCAATGCCGAGTCAATCGGAGCGTGTGAAAATTCTTCGTTTTTTTCGGGGGCGTTCACTTGCCGTGCCTCTATCAATTGCTGCAATGTCGCTTCTACGACGCCCTGATCGGATCCGGTCGAGAACCCGTATCGAACTTCGACTGGCGTACCCGGCGATGTTCGAAATGACTCAACAGAATGCCCAAGCTCTCCGCAACCGTATATACGCTTGTAGGAATGTGCAAGGTTGGAGAGACGGGTTTCTCATACGGCGCTGTCACGCCCGTGAAGTCCGGAAGCAAACCAGATAGAGCGCGTTGATACAAACCCTTGGGATCTCGCTTCATACATGTCTCTATCGGTGCATCGACAAACACTTCTAGAAATCGATCGACGCCGATAATTTGTCGAGCCATTTCTCTATCTTCTTGATATGGCGATACAAGTGCAACTATCGCAGTAAAGTCGGCCTCGATTAGAATTTTTGAAATATCGGCGGCTCTGCGTATATTTTCGGCTCGATCTTCACGACTGTATGTGAGATCACAATTCAAACCGGCTCGCAATTCGTCGCCGTCCAGCACGAGTGCCGAAATCTGCATTGATCTTAGAGATTGTGAAAAATCTCGAGCGAGCGTAGTTTTTCCCGCTCCCGGCAGTCCGGTAAGCCAATAGCAAACAGAGTTGGCAGTGTACTTATCCGCATTAGAGGCAAGATCTAATGGCATTGCATCCAATCGTTCACTTCGATACTCAGTCATAACAATGTGACTTGTCGCGTATTGAGTTCTGGTTTTTCCCAGAAGCTCGTTCCAGCATATTTTACGAAAAGATCTGGCGGGATACATGGCTTCCGAGATTGGTACTCGACCTTGCTCCTCACTTTGTGTAACCCGGGCATGCCAAGATGAGCATCGTAGTCCGGCTCGTCATAGACTACATTTTCGAAGTCGTGATCGAACCAAGGCTCGCCAATTTCACGATAGATCGATCTCAGGATTTTCTCGGGTTCCCGAACCAATCGATCGTAAGAAACGAGAATAAGGCGCTTTGCCTCTACGCCAAACCATGCCTCACGGAGCGTACTCCAGGGATACCCGATCAAGCCGCGTTCCGTCTCCATCAAGGATTCTGCACGCGCATACACGGAACTACCTGGCTGAAAATTAAACATCCTCGATAGTTGGAGTGGATTTTTGGCCAACATTGCTTCCACACTATCGATAATCCATCCGATTTCCCGGACACAGCAGATAATGCGCGCCTGAGGATACAAGGCGGCGAGCAACGATGCTCGGCCAGTCCATGTTCGATTGGTATCAAAAACAACCTGGTCGCCGGTGACGCTGGGATAGTAAGAGTCGAATATTCCTCGCAGAATATTCGTTCGTCTGTCGTCGTCGAAAAATGTACTGAACTCTCCACCGCACATCTTACCGTGAACCGCTCCACAAAGCATGGCGACGGGACTTGTCATAGCAGCGGAAAAGAGGGGATTCTGACGCAGTAAAGCGCAGAGCAACGTCGACCCCGAGCGCGGCAGCCCCGAAATTAAATGCAACTTTGTGATCATTGGATATCTTGTATTTTGGTTCTAGATATCAAGTTCCGCAGGCGACAGAACATCGTCGCCCGCAGACGTGAGGTAGCGGTACCCTGGCTAGTGAGCTCCGGCTAGCAATTGAACATGCTGCGATGTCTGTTCTGTTGAAGCGATCGAAGTGCTGGTCACCGAAGAGGAAGGAGCATGCCCCGCCATCGCTTGAATCAACGCTGCGGTTTGTGCCGAGGATCCGTACAGGGCCTGGACGGCGTTGATATCGGTCTGGTCGAGAGACCGGTTAGACGAAGTTAGGTCGTAGTTCATGATTGAGCTCGAATCTGCATTGTCTGCCAGTCCCAGTGCGTGGCCGATTTCGTGCAACGCGGTCTGATAGAAGGTTGCGTCCGTCCCTGTGTAGATTTGGTCGCTGACCGAACCATTGGCAAGCGCATCCTGCGTCGGGGATTCGAGTTCAATCTTTACCCCCGAGGCAATGACACCCTGAGACGCCTTAAATGTCGTATAGCCGACCTCGCCGGTACTGGCCGTGTTCAGGTCAGCCCAGTCGATCGAAATATCGGCCGAAGCGTTGCTCGACACCTCCTGGAACTTGAGTCCGGAGGCTGCTGCCCATGTCGCAAAGGCTTGCTCGACCTCTTTCTCGTACTGTCCGTCTTGCGAGCCATTGGCGCTGTCGAAGTTCCAGGTGATCGTGGTGGCGTCCCATCGAGCGCCTTCGAGCACGTTAGGACCGGAACCAGCAGAGGTGGCAGCGTCTCGAGACATTTCACCTGCTTGGGCGAACCCGCTCTTGGCAGCATTAGCGGCAGCGGCATTCCCTTGATTCTGGTCGTACTGTGCGATGGCGGTTACATCGCTGGCCAGCTTGCTTTGCACGGTACTTCGATCACCCGAAAAACCATAGCCGCCGAAGTAACCGCCGTAACCGCCGCCACTAAAAGGATCCGAGCTCGTTTGATCGACGTAGTCGACTCCACTCCAGCCGGCACCAGTATCGTCAGTGCCATCTACTATATCTCCAGTATCTGTTCCGGAGAAGTTAACAGTGTCATTATTGCCATCGACATGATCATATTGACCAGAAATGTCAATAGTACTTCCACCGCCAACATATGAAAGCGTGTCGTTACTTCCATTAACGATGGTAGTACTATTTTCCCCGTCCGTGACCGTGTCACCTGAACCGTTCACGGTAATGGAGTCGCTGTCTTTGCCGTAAATCGTGCTACCTGATCCATCGATAGCATCGCCTTG
>NZ_JBEPLH010000052.1:0-7713 GCF_040545135.1 Burkholderia sp. 572
GGGCACACCAACTGACAACGCCAATGTCGAAAGCTTTAACGAACACTTCCGCGCAGAAATGCCTGAACGTGCATTGGTTCTTTTCATTGGCCGACGCGCGGAGCAAAATCGACGACTGGCGAACCCACTATAACGAGGTTCGTCCCCACTCTGCATTGCAGTGGATGACGCCTGCCGAATTCTCCCGTCAGGCAAGGGAAACCGCCTCGCCTGACCACTCAACCAAGCCGGAAATCTCTACTTCCGAACAAGAATAATTCTGATTCAACGCCAATTCTTATTCGGATTCTTTATATAGAGCAATCATTCCCGCACTCCGCGGAACCGCGCGACACCTTTATCGTGGATGGTGGGCCGGCCGCCGCACTTAGCCAACCGCCCCCATCGTCATAAATTGCCAGCTCTTACAAAGCAACTGAATCTGACAACATCAACATTCAATAAATTAATAGAGACAAATAATTTTCATTGTTAAATTTAGCCTATAAAAATCAGCCATTCATATTTTTTATGAAGATCTCCAACTGCTCTCGATTTGAGCCGGTTATTGTAATTGTGCGCCCCCCCGGAAACGTCAACGTCACGGACTTACCATCCTCGCCGTAGTGCACATCAGTCACCGTCACTTCTGGCTTCAGGCGCAATCCCTTCCCAGCCTGCATTTCCGCCTCTGCGGGCAGTCGAATGATCACCTCATGCTGAGGTACTTCCGCGATAACAACCATGTCCGCGGGATGCTTAATTTCGATAATTGTCCGATGATAAATACCTTTTAGCAAAACGGCATCAGGGACATTCGGATTCGTTGCAATTGTTCGCTGGAAGTCGTCCGGTTTGCGCGCATAAGCAACGCCCGGCGCAGACGGAAATGAGCTCGTCACCGGAGATCCGGAGTATGGAGAGTCATTGACGGAATCAGTTATGTATCTATAATCATTGAGTTGCATCGAGAGCACCATTCGGTTCACGAATCGCTTGCAAGGATCAAAAACTTCATCCAACTCCTCATCCCTGCTGCTTGCGATAAAGTTACGCCAGTTCTTAGCCTGATCCGGCGTTGCCCTCCCATTACTTTCCTGTTCATCAATATGCCGATTGAGCGCCTGACGGACAGTTTCTCCAGGTCGCTTGACGGGCGAATTCCATCCAGAAACTTCGCTTGTAATCTTTATTTCATGGCCCGATTTATCAAGAGCCGAAGCGGGACCACGATTTAGTAGAATATCGGAGACAGTTCGACCGAGTGGCGTATTGACCAGTTGTGAGTTTTGCATGAAATACCATCGATCAGCTTTGCTAACACCAGAAAAAAATTTCATAGCAGAGTTCATAAGTGTACCATCGTCAGTGGTCAAAATCCGAGATAAAATTTTGTCGTATTTTTGCGCAGACTCGGGGTATTCATTCTTAAGAGCCAAGACAAGCTCCTTCATATATGCTCGTAGACTAGCTGCCGTAAACACAGATGGGAAAATTGGGAATATTGTCTTTCCCGTGTGTTTCTTGGAAACGGCAATACCATCATTCGTAATCACGCTCATGTCATCAACCACATGTTGATTCGACGTACCAGGCACGGGGATAAACTTAATGTCGGGCAATCCATCCTCCTCTTCCTTGCGCAATTTCCCTGTCATTTCTTTCTCTTTTTCTTCGTATTGCAAGTTCGCTTGATGACTGCGAGGCACAAAGGCAGAAGGCGGCTGCGTCGTAGGCATTTCATCTACAACGATCAATTGAGATTGATTATTATTATCGATAGTTTTACGCAAATAAGGTGATCCGCCAGACACGTGATTCGTCAGCACAGTTTCAGAGTGACCGAGATCGAGCGTTTTGTACCCATAGAATTTTGCGATATTACTGTAATCAGCTGGCTCCCAGCCATTCTGGGTTGCCCGGACTCCGGCCGAATAATTCATAACAGGGATTTTTTTTTCAACATAATCGCCCCTGACTTCGACTACCTGCTGATTCAACTTTGGCTTATAGACATCTGGATGCGCAGATGGTTTAGCAGCATCCAAATCAAGGCTGTTTTCGTGTGTATTTTTCGAGTAGATGTAATCTGGGTTGAAATCAGAATCATATTTACCATTGCCCCCCCTCTTCCACTGTCCGGAAGCACTGTTGTGATCTGAATTGACCGAATTAATGTAATCCGCGGAATTATTATTCGTCACCACCGAGCCAGTTTTGAAACCATATCTTCTTTCCATATCTGTTGTATCATCCTGAATTTTCGAAGTTCTTACCTCAAAGAACTGGCCGACTTGTTCCAACTGAGTGGATTCATGTCGATAATCGAGTTCTTGCTCGATCCCTCGAGCTGTGTTGTCGCGCCCCTGTATTACTGCCACTGTCGTCACCACTACTCCGGCTACTACCAGCGCTACCCCAACGATATTGCCTGCAGCACCGATAATCGGGACTGCGGTTGCTCCGACTCCGAGTAATGCCAGTAGATCGGCTGTGCCAGCAATGGCAAAGGCGGCCCCTGACCCCGCCTTCAAGTAAGCTTGTGTTCGTTCGGCTCGAGTCTTAGCATCGAATATCTCAATCGTTCCCGTCGTCAGATCCCATGCCCCCATAACGATTCCGCCGACGATGATGAGGGTCTGTGCTCCTTTGATGTAAGGGGCAAGATTGGGCGCGCTCGGTGGCTTGATTTTGGCTGCCGTCAATTCACCATTTGGACCGTTATTATATTGCACGGCAAATCTAAGTTTTGGAAACTCTCGACCCTCCATTACGGTAACAGAAATTGACGCAGACGTGCTAATAATACTCACAGTTACTGGAACAATCGCCTTTGGATCTCCTTCGGCAAGGCCGTCGAAATTCACGACGATAGAAAATGCCGTACTTCCGATTCCGAATAGATTGCCAGGGGATTTCAACGCATTCTTGATTTCCGTTTTCAGCGAATTTAGCAGATATGGAATTTCATCCTTATTTGCTGCGCCAACAACCCCAAGTTTGCGAAGGATTTCCTTTATTCTCGGCCACTGAGGAGAATTCTTTAACTTCTTTTCAATTTTTGAAAATTCTTCGAGAACCGGATCTTTTACGGCATCTTTTCCAGACGGGCTTATTGATATCTTCGGATCCTTTTTTTCAGACGACGTGGTTTCATCTTTTTCATTCAAATTAAACGTGATTTTCGGCATAGTACTGGAGGTCGTCGATGGCCCAAGTAAGCCTGCCTCCTCAGGTTTTGTCGCCGGCGGCCAACCATCTTCGCCTGATGCATATCGAGATCCACGAAATGATGAATACAAGACGGCCTGACCCTTGCCTTGGAGGTCTACATTATCGCCGGCCACTGCGAGATAGATCTCTTCACCATTATCTTGCAAGGAAGCTGAAGAAGTGTGCCCTTTTCCATCCACCCATTCAAAGTGAAACCGAGCGGGAACCGTGCCTATGCCCGTTATTTGGCGATATTCGTAAACTGCCCGTGCGAGTTCTTTAGCCCGATCCTCCTTTTCGCTCGCCGGCGCGTTATGGTAATCAGTCGCTGCCTTCCAAATTTTATTAAGATATGAATCAGCCCGTTCACTATCTCCAGCAATCTCTTTTCCTTGGTAAGTGACAACGGTTTTCCGCCCCTTTACCGCGGTAATTTCAACTCCTCCTTTTTCTCCCGTGCCAATCGGACCAACCTGATTGACTAAGCGATTTTTTGTTTTATCAGCGTAGCTGGATCCTTCACGAGACTGCTGATCTTCTACGTCAGGAGGCACAACTGAAATACTCCTCTTTTTCCTGTTACGCAACACAGAATCCGTATCGGACGGCGCCCGAGAATTACTTTCACTGATTTTTTCACCAGCAGCAGCATCATTCTTGTCAACCACATCGTCACCCTTCTGCGAATGCGGTGTAGATTTCTTTGATGATGTCGACACTGGATTATGGTTACCCGACACATGAATAATTGACGAATTTGAAGTATTGATAGTCATGGCAAACCAAACTTTCCGTTAAAAATATATCAATGTATAAAAAATTATCCCGGAATTTTTATTCCAATATCCAGGATGCTTTATTTGTTCATAAATTTTTATAGTGTCATTATAGTTTACGACCCTCCATGAGGCTGCATTTTATGAGGTCTCGTTGGATCGACTTTATAAAATACAAAATGTTAGAAAATCCGAGACAGCTATACACGCCGTAACACCAAGCGCTGGCAGTGCAGCGGGTTCAGGGTGGGCAGAGGATTCATGCGGTTGCCCGGAAACTGAGTATCTCAGGCCAGACGTGGTGGTCTCGTAGGTCAAGGCTGCGATAGCTGGAACGTTGAACGAACGATCCTGGCGCGAAAGTCGTGACGCCCAAGCAAACGAAAATATTGCGGTTACGGGTCGAGATGAAACGGCGGTCAATGGAACTCGGGATCACAACAAGCTGCGACAGGTTGTATGTCACGAACGACCCACAATGAGCGACGCCGGGATAGATTCGGAACCTCCAAGCGGACCGCTGGGTTTGCCGCGCAGTGCTCTTTTGGTCAACGTCGTTGACTATCGAGCCCGGAAGCGCAGCGGCACGCGGAACCGAAAACGAAGCTAATGTCAAATGTGGTGTCCGGAGAGCAATCGACATGATCAAGCGGTAAGCTGTTGAGCAGGAGCAGGGGCGCGGGGTTCCCTCGTTGAAGGGCATGCCGTTCAAGATCTGTTCAGTTTTGTCGACACCTCGAACGCGGTACCACGACTGCTCAGCTGCTTCGATGTGCAAGCGCTTGGGTCCATTCCGAGGAGTGTCACGCGCGTGACAGACCGTCTCGTGTGGGGATCGTGCGATGCTGGACTATCGCGAAGGCCGACTCGAATGGATTCATCGTGCGCATGTGCCGCCAATGCTCGACCGGGAAGTCGTAGAACACGAGCAGTTCGTCGGGATCTTTCGTGATTTTCTCGGCCTCTTTCGGATATTTGGCCGTATAGGTTGCGATGAACTGATCGTAGGCAACTATCGCAACGGCGCGCGCAGCGTTCAATATCTCCACGAGCGCAGCCTTGCCCTCGGCTCTGCTGCGACTTCGGTAAGGCATTGAGCACGCTGCCGATCTTGTGAAACCAGCAGCGCTGGTGTCGCGTCTGTGGGAATACACCCGCGAGCACCGTCCAAAGTCCAATTGCGCCGTCACCGAGGGCTAGTAGCGGGCCTGCATCCATACCGCTGGCCTTCAAGTCCAGCAGCAACTCGCCCCATGAATCCTTCGAATCGTGATAGTCGTCGGCAAGCGCCCCCCGTTCCTTGCTGCCATCCGGTTCCACGCCAGTGATTACCGGAAGGCATTGCCCGTCAGAATCGTCGCTTCGGGCGCCGGTGCGGATGCCGTCGGTCCACAAGTAAACCCAGCGGGCCGCCCATAAGTCCCGCTTACTCCATTGCTCGAATTCGTCTGCGCACGTCACCTTCAAGCAGACCACGGCATTAGCCGACAAGCCCTTCGCCTTATCGCCGAGCAGGACGCTGAGCGCTTCGCTCATGTCGCCAGTCGAGACGCCGCGCAGATACCGCCACGGTAGTGCCGACGGCACACGCAGTGACTTGCGCACGTACTGTGGCACGATACACAACCGCTGGCACCGCTCAACTCGAAACATGCTGAGGTAAAAGGTGCTTACGGTTCGCCTCGTATGAATATCGAGCAGCGAACTCGGAAATTTAATGCGATTGTCGCTTCGATGCCGGCCGCATTTATTACCAAACGGCAATCGTTGGCCGCGCCACTGCTTACCTTCGGCTAAAGTATCGAAATCAAACGGCACGCCGAGTTGGCTGACGCGACCAATGCACGAATCTACCTCTGCGCCCCACATATCCCCTGGCAACACGGCTCTTGATAGAACGCCAACTGCGTGCGGCGGCGATACGTGCCAAAGGACTTCGATCTGTCTGACAACTCTCAAGAGAACCTCAACGCTATTACAGACAATCTCAACACGACTCTGGCGCACGCTGCTCGGTATTTTTGCCCAAGTTCTTGCCAACCCCACAGTCCGAGGTCTGTTCACTAACCGGTGAGGTGTTTACTTCGGCCTTGAAACCACCCACAACGCACCAGTTCAAAGAACCTACTTGCAACGCATTTCCGTTTCAGTATGTTGATATGTCTGTCTAGTGATGAACATCTGACCAGTCAGAAAATATCAAGCACCCCGCAACTTGGGCAGGGCCATTGCATGAAAGGTCACTAGTAGCTCGCTTGCTGCGGCCTTTTTGCGTGGCGAATCGATGCACGATGACACCCTGAGTATTGAAGAAGCCTTCGGTAATCTGATAGATCCCAGCAGCCGTACACCGCTCACGGACTGACGCAGATGCTGATGGTCGCGCTGTGTTCAATTCGTTCGGGGGCGGATAGCTGGATCGGAATCGAACCGTGAGGCAACGCGAAGCTGAATTGGCTGCGCCGCCACATTCCGCTGGAACAGGACGCCCCCTCTCATGACATCTTCGGCCGGGTATTCGTGGCCCTCGATCCGAAGCAGTTCAAGGCATGCTTCATGTGCTGGATGGGTGGTGTGTGCTCAGCGCTGGCCGGCCAATTTGTGGCGATTGACGGCAAGACAGTATGGAGTTCGGATCAGCACGGCCAGCGCGTGATCCATTTGGTCTCCGCATATGGTGCCGGACTAAGCGTGGTGCTTAGTGGATACCGCCCCCGACAAATGCAACGAAATTACAGCTATTCCAGAGTTGCTCGATGCGCCGCTGCTCAAGAGCGCATTTGTCACCATCGACGCGATGGGCTGCCCGCGCGAAATCGCGCAACGCCTTGTGAATACGGGCGCAGCTATGTGCTACCTGCAAGGGAAACTAGGGCACCATGCTCAGCCGGCTACCATGGGCTTGTGGGGCCATGAAGCGCGTGCCGAAGGTCTACGGAGGCTATACAAGTGAGCATCGCGAGGTTGAGGGGCCATGGCCGTATCGAGACGCGGTGCTACGCAGCCAGCGACATCCTCACGCGCTGGCACCGAACGCGTCCAGCACCACGGCGGCCGCGTCAGCCGTTGTGCCCGGTAGCCCTCCTTGAGCGCCGTCGCAGCCATCCTACGATGAAGTCCAGCGAGTTCCAGATCAGATGCACGATGCAGGTCTAGACGGTCGTTTCCGGGAACACGGAGTTGATCTCTTCGGGGAAGCCCTTCAGTCCGTCGACCACGGTGATCAGGATGTCCTGCACGCCGTGCAACTTCAGGTGGTTGACCACCTGCAGCCAGAACTTCACATCCTCGATCTGCTCGATCCAGAGGCCGAGCACGTCGCATGTGCCGTCGCGGCGCACGCCTAGCGCCAGCCAGGAAGATCGCTTTGTCGCGCACCTCGACTTCGTCACGGAACTTGACGCGTACTGCATCGAAGAACACCACCGGACACATCGGCTCGAGCGGTCGCTGCTGTCATTCACGCACTTCGTCGATCACCGCGTCGGTGACCGTGCCGATGAAGTCATCGCGATACCTCGATGCCGTACATACCCGGCAGGAAGCCCTGAATCTCTCGCACGCTCATGCCGCGCGCGTGAATTGCGATGACCTTGTCGTCGAACCCGATAAAGCGCCGCTCGCCTTTGGCAATCAGCACCGGCTCGAACTGTTGATTTCCACCGAATCTTGACCCAACGTTTTCATCTAAATCTGACCCACCCCGAGACAGCGTAGTACATCTATTCCGGTGTGGATAACTCCT
>NZ_JBEPLH010000053.1:0-6306 GCF_040545135.1 Burkholderia sp. 572
CTCTCTCTCGGCCCGCGCTTCGTTGGGGGGGTCGGGGGGGGCGTGGTGGGTTTTCGCGGGGGGGGGGGGGGGGGGGGGCCGGGGGGCGCCCCCCCCCCCCCCCCCCCCCCCCCCCCACGACGCGTTGCTCCGGCGATGCAGGTCAGAATCTCTTCCGGCTTTCGTGGAGCGGGTGGACGACGTGGCGCCTGACGACGCCACGACCTTCGATATATTTTTCGGAATATATCGAGTTGTCACGAAACGGTAAACAATTATTCGGGTTCCTGTCGTCTTTCCTCCACAGGCGACCGACGGTCACCCGGATCGAAGTCGCGACGCACGACGGCCCGCATCGCGTCGATGCCGGCGACGGCCTCATGCCGAAATCCAGCATAATCAGGCGGTTGAAAGAGCGCCCTCGCCGGTGCGCGTACCCCGCACACGTTTGCGTCGCCATCCGGTTCACGGTTTGCCCGCGTTTCGCCGTCACGGGAGGAGCCAGTCTGTGCCGGTCTCGCGCACGGCGAACTGTGCGGGCGCAAAAATCCGCGGCACGCACACACTCGATGCGGCGCACCTCACGATGCCGGCGATCGCATCACCGACGACACCACGCCATCCCGCAGAAGACAGGACACCGACACATGGACCGAGCCGAACACATCAGCATCGAACAGACGAGCGCGCTTCCCGCCGACGAACTGGATCGATGCGACTTCTCGTTCGACATCGCGTGGGAATTGAACGCGCCGTATCAGGACTTGCTCGATCTGCGCGCGCTGCCGGCGCGCCGCAAGCACTACGGCTTCGATCCGGCCGGCTGGGCGGACGAGGCGACCGGCAAAACGGCGCTCTTTCGCGCGACGGCCGGCGGCCGGCTCGCCGGGTTCGTGGCGATCAGCCAGAGCTGGAACGGGATGGCCGAGATCGCGGAGCTGGCCGTCGACCGCCTCAGCCGACGGCAAGGCATCGGACAGTTGCTGCTCGCGGCCGCCGAATCCTGGGCGCGCAGCCACGGGTTCGGCTTCATGCGGCTGGAAACGCAGTCGAACAACATCGCCGCGTGCAGTACCTATGCCCGCTCGGGCTTCGTGCTGGGCGGGCACGATCGCCTGCTGTACGCGGACGACGAGAACGACGGTGAAGTCGCGCTGTTCTGGTACAAGGACCTGCGCGACGGGCAGACCGCACGGATCCGCACGGTCGACCCGGAATCCATGCGGCCGGCGCGCTGACGCATCGCCGAACGCGCGTCACATCCGGATCATGCCCGCGTCGCCACGATGAACAGACGCGGGAACGGCAGCAGCACGGTGCCGTCGGCAAGCGCCGGATAGCCGCCCGGGCCCGCGACCGCGTCGCGATACCGCGCGAGAAACGCCGCGCGCTCGCCGTCGTCGAGCGCCGCGAGGAACGGCCGCAGCGCGCTCCCCTTGAACCATTCGACGACCGCATCGGCACCGCCGCGCAGCGGGTGGTAGTAGGTCGTGCGCCACACGTCCACGCGCGAGCACAGCGGCGACAGCAGCGCGTGGTAATAACGCGCATCGAACCGCTCGGTGCGCGCCGCGCCTTTCAGCTTGTCCGCCCACGGCCCGGCCGCGGCGACCTCGCGCATCAGCCGATGCGCGGGTTCGTCGAGGTTGTCGGGCATCTGCACCGCCAGATGGCCGCCCGGCGCGAGCCGGCCGACGAGTGCCGGAAACAGCGTGTCGTGCGCGGGCACCCATTGCAGCACCGCATTCGCGAGAATCAGGTCGTAGCCGCCGGGATCGTTCCACGTGGAAATATCCACGACGTCGAAACGCAGGTCCGGCAGGCGCTTGCGCGCGGCGTCGATCATGTCCGCCGACGCATCGATTCCGTGGACCGTTGCGTCCGGCGCACGCGCGATCAGCGCCTCCGTCGAATTGCCGGGCCCGCAGCCGATGTCGATCGCGGTACGGATCGGCGTGTTGGGCACAGCGGCGAGCAGATCGCGGATCGGCCGCGTGCGTTCGTCCTCGAATTGCACGTACTGGGCCGCGTATCGATCGAGTGGGGTCGTCATGTCATTCTCCTCGTGGTCGGCGTGGACGGCCGTGCCGCTGCCGGCGTGCGCGGTGCGGGGGGCCGTCGATGCGAAGCATTCTGCGGTCGTCGTGAAGTTCAGTAAAATGAATTTAATATCGTGATTGATTCAAAATTCTGATGAAGATCGATACGCTCGGTGTTCAGGCTTTCGTCGCGATCGCCGACGGCGGCAGCTTCCGGCAGGCGGCCGATACGCTGCACGTCACGCAGACGGCCATCACGCAGCGGCTGCGCAAGCTCGAAACCTTTCTCGGCGTCGCGCTCGTCGAGCGCACCACGCGCCGCACCACCCTCACCGAAATCGGCCGGCGCTTCCTGCCGCAAGCGCGCCGGCTGCTGAACGAGCTGTCCGACGCGCTCACCGAAATTCGCGAAACCGGCCTGAGCCAGCGCGGCGACGTCACGATCGCGTGCGTGCCGACGGTCGGCGTGCAATACCTGCCTCGCATCCTGCGCGCATTCTCCGCGCACCGCCCGCACGATCGCGTGAAGATCCTCGATCACGCGTCGGCGTCGGTCCTGCAGGCCGTGCTGCATCGCGAGGCCGAGTTCGGCATCGGCATCGCCGGCGACCAGCATCCCGAACTGGTCAACGTCCCGCTGACGAGCGACCCGTATGTACTCGTGTGCCGCGACGATCATCCGCTCGCGAAGCGGCGGCGCATTCGCTGGGCCGCCCTGCAACCGCATCCGCTGATCTTCGCCGGCGAAGTGAGCGGCAATCGCGGGCTGCTCGACGGCGCGCTGAAGACGAGCGGCGTGTCGCTGCATTCGTTCTACGAAGTACAGCGCAGCTCGACGGCGCTCGGGCTCGTCGCGGAAGGGCTCGGCGCGGCGGTGGTGCCGAAGCTCGCGATCCAGAAGAATGCGTACCCGATGATCCGCACGATCGAACTCGTCGAGCCCGTGGTGTCGCGCACGCTCGTGCTCGTCACGCGCCGGAGCGCGCAACTGTCGCCGGCCGCCCGTGCGTTGTACGACATGATCGTCGAACAGGCGACACCCTCTCGATAGTGACAGTCGCGCGTCACGAAGGCCATGCCTTCGGGTAGTATCGCGTCACGCGGTCGCGACGAACGGTGCCTACCCGGCGCCGCACGCGTCATGCCGCCGCTGCAACGGCCGTTCCTCACCACCCCTGCACGGAGCACCGCATGGCCTATCGCAACTACCACAAGCGCAAGATTGCAGACCGGGAACTCCATCCCGAAACCCAGATGATGTCGTACGGCTACGATCCGTTCCTGTCGGAAGGATCGGTGAAGCCGCCCGTGTTCCTCACGTCGACGTTCGCGTTCCGCACGGCCGAGGACGGCGCCGAATTCTTCGACGTCGTGGCCGGGCGCAAGCCTTCGCCCGAAGGCGAAGGCGCGGGCCTCGTCTACAGCCGTTTCAATCACCCGAACCTGGAGATCGTCGAGGATCGCCTCGCGTTGCTCGACGATTCCGAAGCCGCCGTCGTGACGTCGAGCGGCATGTCGGCAATCGCCGCGATCCTGCTGACGTTCCTGCGGCCGGGCGACTGCGTCGTCCAGTCCGTGCCGCTGTATGGCGGCACCGAAACGCTGATCTCGAAGTTCCTGCCCGAGTGGGGCATCCGCTCCGAAGTGATAGCCGACGGGCTGTCCACCAGCGCGATCCGCGCCGCACTCGAAGCGGCCGCGCAAAAGGGCAACGTGCGGATGTGCTACATCGAGACGCCCGCCAACCCGACCAACGCGCTGTTCGACCTCGACGGGCTGCGCAGCGAGATCGATGCGTTCGAGGCGCGGCACGGCTACCGCCCGCTGTCGGTCTGCGACAACACGCTGCTCGGGCCGCTGTATCAGAAGCCGTCGCGGCAGGGCATCGACCTGAGCGTGTACTCGCTGACGAAATACATCGGCGGACATAGCGACCTCGTCGCCGGCGGCGTGACGGGCACCCGCGACCTGATCACGAAGATCCGCTCGGTCCGCAGCACGCTCGGCTCGCAGCTCGACCCGCATTCGTCGTGGATGATCACGCGCTCGATGGAAACGCTCGTACTGCGCATGCAGCAGGCCGCGCGCAGCGGCAGCGCCGTCGCCCGCTGGCTCGCCGACAATCCGCATCGGCCGGTGCGCGTGCTGCATCCCGAGCTCATCGACGATCCGGCCTACCAGACCGTCTACCGGCGCCAGTGCAGCGGGCCCGGCTCGACGTTCGCGTTCATCCTCGACGGCGGCCGCGAGCAGGCGTTCAGGTTCATCAACCACCTGACGCTCTTCAAGTCCGCGGTCAGTCTCGGCGGCACGGAGTCGCTAATCTGCCATCCGGCATCGACGACGCATTCGGGCGTGCCGGCCGAAGCGCGCGCAGCGGCCGGTGTGTCGGAAGGGCTGATTCGCGTGTCGGTCGGGCTCGAACATCCGGACGACCTGATCGCCGACCTGTCGTACGCGCTGGAGCATTGCTGACGCGGACGGCGTGTGCTCCGTGCCGCCGGCACGGGGCACGCTGCCGACGCCCGGATGCCGACGCCCGGACGCCGACGCCCGGACGCCGACGCCCGGATGCCGACGTTCGAGCTCCGTCGTCGTGCTTGCTCGAGGATCAACACGATGAACACCACGCGGCATTCGTACCGGATCGCCGATCTGCAAGGCGTGCCGATCGCGACCATGACGATCGTGCAGGAAATCGACAAGCTGGACGCGTTGCCCGATCGCTGCTGCACGGGCCGCGTGTCCGTCGAATTCGAATACCGGGAGTCGCCATTCGGATCGTCCACCCGGGTCAGGAAATTCCCGTTCAGCGAACGGTGGCTTCCGCTCGACGACTCGTCGTTCAAGATGCACATCGGCGACTTCATGCTTCCGCCGGTATTGTGCTGCCGGGGCATCGGCACGCTGTGCTGGTCGGAGATCCATCGAACGCTTCCCCTTCCGCCAGGCTTCTCGCTCCTGCTCGCCGGCAGCCTCAGCGACAAGGACGCAACGATGACCGGCCACATTCTCGGGAAGACGCAAACGATCGACAACATCGAACGCCGGAACGCATTCTGGCGCCGCATGCTGGATCCGGCCCATCAGACGCTCGTATCCGACGCGAACGGCGACGGATATTTCAGAGGCCGGTTCGTCGATCCGGCCACTCACGCCAGCTATACGCCCAAGGCGATCGCCACGAGAATCTGAGCGCGCGACGCACGACGGCCGAACCGGTTCAAAGCACCTTCACCATGAACACGCGCGACGTGCCTTCCGGTTCGCACGGCACTTCGCCGAATGCTTCGTAACCCTGCTTCCGGTAGAAATCCGGCGCCTGGAACGAGATCGTGTAGAGCACCGCCCGCGCGCATCCGCGTCGTTTCGCTTCCGCTTCGGCCTCGCGCAGCAGCCGGCTGCCGAACCCGCCGCCGCGCAGCGATTCGGGCAGGTAGAACAGATCGATGAAGAAGAGACCGAGCGACGTGCGCCCCGTCAGGCCGCCCACGATCTCGCCCGTCGCGGGATCGGTCACGTACACGTCGAGCGTGGCCGCGTCGGCGCGCCCCGTCATCGCGTGATTGAATTCGCCGAGCTTGCGGCTGATGAAATCGTGTACGGCCGGCTGCTCGATGTCGGTCAGTCGCAGGGTAACGTCGGGAAGGGCTGTCATCGGGAGAGCGCGTCAGTGAAAGGGCCGCCGGGTGTATCGCACCGTCAGCGGGCGTCGCACGACTATAGCGCGTCGCCCGCCGCGTGGCGACCGCGCTGCTCGCGCGCGATATCGCGTGCGATGTGGCATTCCCACGCGTCGTTCGGCCACATCGGGAACCCGAAACCCGGCGCCGAAGGCACCGTTGCGAATCGCGGCGGCTGCGCCGCCTTGCACGTGGCATCATCGCCGTCACCGTAGCCGACCCGCTCGGTCATGAGCGCGCACACCGCGCACGATCGCCCCGTTTCCCTCCCCCCGAGCAAGCGACCACCGCAAACGGCGGGCCCGTCATGCGCCCGCCGTCGCTTTCGTCATGCCGTCACACCATCATGCCCGCGCTCACGCCACCGCGAACGCCGCCTTCATGTCGGCCACGCGGCGCCGTTCGCGCGCGATCATCATCCGGTTCACGACGATCACGCCGATCGTCACCGCCGTGATGAACAGCGTCGCCAGCGCGTTCATCTCCGGGTTCAGCCCCAGCCGCACGCGCGAGAACACCACCAGCGGCAGCGTCGTCGACCCCGGCCCCGACAGGAACGCCGACAGCACCAGGTCGTCGATCGACAGCGTGAACGACAGCAGCCA
>NZ_JBEPLH010000054.1:0-6230 GCF_040545135.1 Burkholderia sp. 572
GCCATGACGCAGTTCGCACTGCTTTACCCGGAACGATTCAACATTGGAGTCTGAATCTCAACCCCGCCTCACACACGGAATTCCGGATACCTCCGGTAACAGAGCAGTAAAGAGCGCGGACCGCGAGTGTTCCAGCACCCACGGCCCGCTGACCACCACCAACTCACTCCAGGAGTTGATCATGGCTGACGCCAATCTTAAAGCACGTCCACCCGTCACGGAACGCTTCATCACGATGCAGCGCAAGCGCGACATCGGTCGTTACGGAATGAGAGCCATCTATGACGAGAGCTGCGAGCCGCTGTTCCTCTGGCTCAAGATCTCAGGCCGCTGGCTGACACACGACGTAGGTTTCCATGCCGGACAGAAACTCCGCGTTCACGTCCAACACGGCAAGCTCACCATCGCCGCCACCTGAACGACGAGCTTCAACTCATCGCACCAACAACAAGGGCCGCTCACGCGGCCCTTGTTGTCTAGTTGTTTGTCTTGATGCGAAACGCTTCCTTCAGCGTTACTTCATCGTCCAAATCCCCATCTTCGAAACATCTAACAACCCTGCCGCTCAACGCTCCTTGCACCAGATTGCATAAATTCAGCGATCTAAAATTAACTTCCAGCCATAGCGATCGATCGCTCTCTTGAGTCAACCTAGCATCATATTCAGCCAATGTCTGTAGCTCCCGATCCTTCAGACAAACTTCCAGTGCCCGCGCTTTGACGCATGCGTCACTCGACTTCAATGAGTCCATGACATGCTGCGCTGAAGTAGTGTCGTCAAACACCAATCTATATTCGTAGCTCATGATCCGTGTGGCCTCCCTCGAACAGCTGGTTGGACCGGCCAGAGTTTCATAGACACTCACGAGCCGTTTAACGCGTAGCGCCGCTCGAACTCAATCGGTGAAAGATCGCCGGCGGAACCATGCCGACGAACCGGGTTATAAAATATTTCGATGTAATCGAACAAGTCCGAGGTCGCGGTCGCCCGACTCGGATAGATGCGCCGCTTGATTCGCTCCTTCTTTAGGGCACTGAAGAAGCTCTCGGCCACGGCATTGTCGTGGCAATTACCGCGCCGACTCATGCTTGGCACCATATGGTGTGCCTTCAGGAATGACTGCCAGTCATCGCTCGTGAATTGACTGCCCTGGTCGGAATGCACCATGACACCGGGTCCCGGTTTGCGTTTCCAAACCGCAGCCAACAGCGCCTGTAAAACCAGATCGCTGGTCATCGTCGAGCGCGTAGCCCAACCGACGATCTGGCGCGAGTACAGATCCATAACAGCCGCCAGATACAGCCAGCCCTCGTAGGTCCGGATGTACGTGATGTCCGTTACCCAGACCCGGTTCGGTGCGGTTGGCGCGAACTCACGGTTTAAGACGTTGGCGATTACGCCGACCGGACCACCCCGATAGCGGGGCTTGCTGCCATAGCCCACTTCTGCCCGCAGACCTTCGCCTCTCATGAGGCGATGGACGCGGTGACGGCTGCACGTTTCGCCCGATTCACGCAATCCATCGTGACCTTGCGGTAGCCATAGACGCCGCCGCTGGCCAGCCACGCATGCTTGATCAGACCGAGCAATCGCTCATCCTCACGCTTGCGGGCCCCGACTGTCTGCCGCTGTCAGACGTAATAGCCGCTACGATGCACGCCAAGGACCCGGCACATCGAGTACAGGCGGAACTCGCCGAGATGGGCTCGCATGAACGCGTACCTTGCCGCTATCCCTTTGCAAAGTACGCGGCGGCTTTTTTAGAATGTCGCGCTCCTCGGTCACGCGTTTGAGCTCGGCCTTCAGTCGCCGAACCTCGGCGCTCTGATCCAGCTCCGCTTGCCGCACGACGTCGGGCCTGCCGAACTTCAATTTCCAGGCGTAAAGGCTGTGGGTCGTGATGCCCAGCCGCTGCGCCACATCCGCCACCGAATGACCCCGTTCGGTTACCTGTTTGACTGCCTCGATCTTGAACTCATCCGTGTACCGCTTGCCGCTCATCCTGACCTCCTCGGTTGCCATAAATTATGGCTCGAAGATGTCTACGAAAGGCTGGCCGGTCCAATGCTTAGCGCTATCCCGCACGTACTTCAGGCTTTTCGGGAGGTCGGCTGTGTTCAGCACGCAAGCACAATCCTTCCCGGTTCCACCTAGATTTTCGGGACGCCTATGAGGCGGAAGGTTGCGTGCCGACTCTGGCGCAACCGAAATGCCGCCCGTGTCCGGATGAACCATCCCATTAGAATCAACTGGAATATCTACACCCGGGCGTGCACCAAGCCCACGTGCCGTCGGTTCAGCGACAGGAAGTCCATCGCTTCCCGTCTTCATTGCACGATATACGTCTGTGCCCGATAGGCCAAGCGGATCGATCCACAGCGTCGGGTTGGGCGCATACTGATACGCGTTCAAGCCACCTTGCAGCCCGATCGGATCCTTGCTGATGAACCGCCCGCTGCCCGGATCATAGTAACGGTTGCGGTTGTAGTGCAGCCCCGTCTACTTGCCGCTACCCTCGACCTCTCACCGTTCAGCCGTCGCAATCTCCTGCTGCGACGCAGATTGCATTTCGCGTCATAGTGGTATTGCGCGGTGAACGACACGCCGTTGAGCCTTGTGTATCAAGGCAATTCAACTTCGCGCGACGGTTGGCAAGTGTCGATCGGGTCACACGCCGTACACGTACCATTACGGGTTCACGTGAGCCAGTGCTAACAGGCCGGTCGAAGGCGAACGTCTCCATTCGTAGAACGGCCTCACTCCTTCCGCACACGAGCCTTCTTATGCCACCCACGAGGGTTCATCCTCGTAACAGTAAAGAATTGAATATACGCTCACATCCTCACCGCCAAATAGAATTTTCTTGCTCAAAGCAGCGTGAGGCGTAAAGATGAATCCTGCCTCGCGCATATATTTAAGCATAGAAAATCTGAAATCTCTTGAGGGCAAATCTTCTTCCGGCAACGATGGACTGCCGTCTGGCAGAACTTTCGACAGATAAAAATACGGGCCGACGAAAGATACTTGCATAACAGCCTTTTCTTTCCCTTTCTTGATAACAAAGGAATAGCTGACATCGGTATTAGGCTCCGTGTCTTCCGAAAATTGATAATTCTCTTTTATAAAATTCAGCATTTCTGGATACTTCTGCTCCTCAAACCACCGACGAGAAAAGAAGTACTCAGGGCGCTCAAAGCTACCATAAGCCTCAATCACATATCGCAAAAACCTCTCCCAATCGAAGTTGGATTTAGGGGGCTTCTGGTCCTTTGGGATGTCCATGAATTTTCCCTGCATTGTCTTGGTGAACACGCACTGAAGTTTGAGTACCTCCGTTAGGGCCAAATCCTACCGGCTTCTTAAAATCGTGATCTCGAACATTTGGACGTCCGGGAACAGGGATTCCTTGATTCCAAGCATCATCCGTATATTGAACTGCATCATTCCAATCACAAAAACATGATGTCGCCTTACCTTGTTTTACGCGATTATCATACTGTGGCTCACCTAAGACGTGTCCCGCTTGTTTTTGTTGTGAGATGTGCGGAGGCACACGAGGCCGCTTCTTCTGCAAGCCAAGTGGATCAATCCAGCCAACCGGGTTCGGCGCGTACTGGAAGACGTTAATCCCACCAACCAGCCCGATCGGGTCTTTACTGATGAACCGGCCACTGTTCGGATCATAGTACCGATACCGGTTGTAGTGCAGCCCCGTCTCGTGGTCATGGTACTGCCCCTGGAACCGGATCGGGTTATGCACTTCCACGCGCCCACCGGATGCCTTGCGAATGACCTCCTTGACCGCGCCCCAGGCACGATACTCCGCGCTCCAGGCGATCTCGCTCTGTTCGTCCGTCAACTCCTTCGGCGTGCCCAGGTGGTCGCACTGGTACCACGCCAGGCTGTTGATCGGCGGCGCGGGTGGTGGTGGCATCCACAGCGGGTCTTCGTCCTGCCGGTAGTAGTCGCCGTAGTCCGGCTGGTCGAGCAGAAGGATGGCGTCCTGCCGCACGGCCTGCGCCACCGGCACGAAACTGCCCGGCTCATAGACGTAGTGCGTGGTGCGCGCGCCGAAGCCATCTTCGTCGGCGATCTTGCTTTCCCACGCCAGCGTGTCGCCGTCCCAGCCGTACAGCGTGAAGCCGCATTGCAACTCGCGGTTGCGCCTCACCCGCTCGGCGCGGTTCCAGTGCGGCCCTGCCTCGCGGCGTTCCTCGTAATGGGCCTTGCTGTATTTCGTCAGTCGCCGGCCGAGGGCGTCGTAGCTGTAGTCCGCCTGCAGGCGCTCGTCTTCGTAATGCGTGAGCCGGTCGAACAGGTCCCAGGTGTAGCGGCTCTCCTTGCCCTGGTGCCAGCGCTTGCTGAGGTTGCCCCATGCGTCGTACTGGTAGTGGGTGCCGGCGTATTGCTTGAGCAGGTTGTCCAGCGCCTTGATGCGCGGCATGCGCTGGCGCTCGGCCTCGCGCTGTTCGGCCGGATCGATCAGGTTGCTGGCCGGGTCGAACGCGAAGGTTTCGTGGCTCAGGCGGCTTTGTGCCTCCAGCAGCCGGCTCACCGGATCGTAGCGGTAGGCCAGTTGGCCGCGACGCGTGTCGTTGATGTCGGTGAGCTGGCCGCTGGCGTCGTAGCGGTAGCGGCGCACCAGCAGGCGGCTGCCGCCAGCGGTTTGCCCGGGCGGGCCCTTGGCCTCGTGAGCGAGCACCTGTTCACTCAGGCGGCCGAGTGCATCCCACTGCTGCGTCTGTAGCAGGCGGTTGCCTTGCAGGCGCGCCACCTCGCGGTGCAGGTCGTCGCGCTCGTAGCTGACCAGTTCGCGCTCGTCCAGTTGCAGGGCCAGCAGGTGGCCGCTGCCGTAGGTGAGCCAGCTCACGCGGTGCCCGTCCGGGCGCACGGTGGCGATGCGCTGGTTGAGCGCGTCGTATTCGTGCTGCCATACCGCCACCAGCGGCTTGCCTAGGCTGCGGTAATGCTGGTGCTCGCGTACCAGGTTGCCGGCCGCGTCGTGGAACCATTGCAGTCGGCTGTCGGCGTTGGTCGCCAGCGCCAGGTTGCCGTTGAGGTCATACGCGAAGCGTTCCACCTGCCAGTCCTGCTCACGCGGCGGCGTCTCGCCGGTTTGCAGCGCCGCGCGGCGTTCTGCAAGACGGCCCATGGCGTCGAAGGTGTACGCGGTGATGCGCTGGCCGTCGATGGCCAGCGCCAGCTTGCCGGTTTCTTCCTCGTACTCGTAGCGCGTGGTCGTGCCGTCGAAGCCGGTTTCGGCCAGCAGGCGACCGACCGGGTCGTATTGGAACTCGGCGTCGCGGCCGTTCTCGTTGCGCAGCGCGGTGAGCTGGCCGAGCTTGTCCCACTGGTAGCGCAGGGTCTGGCCGGCCGCGTCCACCCGGCTGGCGAGCAGCCCGGCCTCGGTGTAGTCCCATTCGGTACGCCGCCCCAGGGCATCGACGTGGGTCAGCAAACGCCCTTCGGCATCGCGCTCGAAGTGTTCTTCGCTGTTGTCGGGGTGGCGGATGACGGCGAGCTGGCCGGCCTCGTAGCGGTAGCGGGTGACGTTGCCCGCCGCATCGGTGAACTGCACGAGCTGGCCGCGCTCGTCGTAGGCCCATTGGCTGGCCTTGCCCGAACAGTCGATGTAGTGCGTGAGCTGGCCGCTGGCGTTGTACTCGAGCTGCTTGATCTTGCCGCTGGCGTCGGTGATGCCGATCGGCAGGCCCATCGGGTTGTAGGCGTACTCGGTCTTGTTGCCGAGCGGGTCAACGCTATCGGTCAGGCGGCCACGCGTGTCGTAGTCGCGCAGCCAGAGCCCACCCTCGGCATCGCTGATCTTGATGAGCTGGTTCTTCGTATCCCACGCGTAGTGCACCACCGTGCCATCGGCCCGGATGTGTTCGAGCAGGTTGCCGACCTCGTCGTAGGCGTAACGGTCTTCGCTGCCATCGGTGTGGACATGGCGGATGACGTTCTTGGCATCGTCGCGGAAGAACCACTCGGAGCGTTTGTCCGGGTGGATGATGCGGTAGGTGTAGCCGAGGATGTCGCAGTAGTACCAGGTTTCCTGCCCGTGCGCGTCGGTGACGTAGGTGAGGCGAATGTTCGAGTCCCACTCCAGACGTACCTCGAAGCTGCCGTCGTCAGCCCATTCATGCACGGCGCGCGCATCGGGGCCTTCGCCCTGCCATGCGAGGTTCATGCCCCGGCCGGTGCGGTCGGTGTAGCGGGTGATCAGGTG
>NZ_JBEPLH010000055.1:0-2402 GCF_040545135.1 Burkholderia sp. 572
TGTCGGGTAAGGACACGGCGTTGCCGCCGCATCCTCCCCTAAGAACCGTACGTGCCAGTTTCCCGGCATACGGCTCAAGCCTCTTTGAAGCTCCACATGGAAGCCGGTTTCGCTACGGAAAATCCCTTCAAACGAGCAACATGATGACATTCCGGATGTAGCATGACCAAGTTCGCCGGAGTGTTCGAACCACCGTCGATTCTGCGGACGATGTGGCGCAATTGCCAGCCACTCGCCTTGGTAATCGGTAAGCGGCAGATCGGACATCTGCGTTCCTGATCAAGCCACAGGCGAACCAATTGACCGTAGCCCCTGATCGAGTCGAGCATGACAGCACCCAATCGAGCTTCGAAATACGCTTCCCATTCGGGATCGAAGGGGTTTGCGGTTGTCTTGATCGGCCGGTGCCGCCGGATTGGCATGTCCGGGACTTCGTACAGCTTGTGCAGTTTCCGCTCGGGGCTCGAGGGTTTGCCGGTTTCTACGCCGAATACCCAGTGCCGGAAGCCTACTGTTCGGAAATACTTCTTCCGAACCCAACCAGCCCCTTTGCCAGGGTGTCGCCGGCAAGCCCAGCGCCAGAGCGCATCCCACACCTCATGATTGACCTTCCGGAAGATTTGCTTCGACACGACGTGCCGATAGTAGCGTGCCCATCCCATCAGCATCGGGTTGAGCAGCCATATCAACTTGTCTTGGCCGATCATCAGATTGTTCTTCACGGTTTCCCGGACCTTCCGCAGGAACGTCTTCACGCTCTTTGGTGACGGCTTGATCAACAGCTTGCCGTTGTATTTGCGGATATTCATTCCGAGAAAGTCGAACCCATCATCGATATGCGTGATCCGGGTCTTCTCCGTGGAGAGCACCAACCCGCGCTCGGCCAGAAAAGACTCGATAATCGGACGAACTTCGTCGGCAAGCACTTCTTGCGTTGCTCCCGTCACGATGAAATCGTCTGCATACCGTATGATATTGAATTTGTGCGGATTGAGACCTCCCCGCCAGAATTTCTTCCGGAGAAGCGGTTGCAGTCCGTCCAAAGCCATGTTCGCCAACGTGGGCGAGATGATGCCACCCTGAGGTGTTCCCGCTTCCGTACTATGAAGCTGCCCTCCATGCATGTAGCCTGCCTTCAGCCATCGTCGCAAGATCGCCTTGTCCATCGGGATGTTGGCGATCAGCCAATCATGCGAAATCTCGTCAAAGCAGCTACGGATATCGGCCTCCAGAATCCACTGGGCCCGGTCGGCACGATGGAGCGTAGTGAAACACTGCTCAATCGCGTCGGCCGTGGATCGTGCCTGCCGGAATCCGAACGAATTCGGATCGGCCGTGGTTTCCGCGACGGGTTCAAGCGCCAGCAGATACAGTGCCTGCATAGCCCTATCCTTCATCGTCGGAATGCCCAGAGGTCGCTGCTTCCCGTTGGCTTTCGGGATGTATATCCGTCTCAGTGGGAGCGGTTTGTAGCCGCGCCGTTTGAGGGACAACACTGCTCGCATCTTGCTGCTCGGGGTGAGCCATGTCTTTCCGTCCACCCCAGGGGTTCGCTTTCCGCGATTTCCCGTCACTCGCTTGACGGCCCATGCTTTGCCGCTGAACGAGTGAGTCAGCAGCCACTGCAAGGCTTTCACCTTGCCATGTCTGCCTTCCCGCGTTGCCTTCACGATACGCGCTTGCAGCCTCCTGACCTCACGTATACATCTGGCCCAATCGATCTCGTGCCATTGCGTCGTGTGGTCGGAGGACGCACCCGCGTATTGTTGCTGCGCAGTCATCTGCTTTTCCTCCTTCGAAGTGTTCAAGTTCTCTCGTGACAAAAGACCATGCGGAAGTTTGCCCGCTTTCGCGTGGAGTAATGTTGCCTTGCGGCTCAACCCCTATCCGTCCCATTACAGAACAGCCTTCGCTTTCTCCGCACTCCCATACCCGCACCACCAACAGCTTCTCTTGCGATCAGCCTGCCCAACATCAGGCAGCGATACGGGCTTACCGTGTTCCGCATAGTTTGCAAGGACGGGTTAGGTTCTGCCTATTCACCGGTAGCTTTGATGTCCGTGCCTCAGCAGTGACAAAAGGCCGAGGACCGATCTACATTCCCATTTTGGGTCGGGCCTTTCAGTGTCTTTGGCCCGTTTCGGATTGACGGTGTTTATCAGCAGTTCACATGTGTTAACCATATCGTCCAGCCTAGCGCCCTGTCCGCGTTGACACTCGCAGACGTGCTTCCTCCTCGCGGATTCCGCACGGATTACTCCGAGCTACATTGTCCCGAAGGCTTCACACGGGTCCGTTACCAGTCCCGCATGCTCCGGTAGGCTACAGGCGACGGAACGCCTGGTTTCCTCCTTGCCGTTTCCGGCAGTGAAACAACAAACTATGCGACCTCACGTCGCACC
>NZ_JBEPLH010000056.1:0-2321 GCF_040545135.1 Burkholderia sp. 572
TTCGTCAGAACCGTCGTGATCGCTGCCGTCAGCGTCGTCTTGCCGTGGTCAACGTGACCAATCGTACCAACGTTCACGTGCGGCTTGGTCCGCTCAAACTTTTCCTTGGCCATTTTCAACTCCCAAAAGGAATTTCACAGGTTGCGCCGCGCGCAAACAACAAGACACTGACTTTTTACTGCTGGTGCCCATGGGCAGGATCGAACTGCCGACCTCTCCCTTACCAAGGGAGTGCTCTACCACTGAGCCACATGGGCGCTTTACGCTTCAACTTCGCGGTCTGGAGCGGGTGAAGGGAATCGAACCCTCGTCGTAAGCTTGGAAGGCTTCTGCTCTACCATTGAGCTACACCCGCACGGGCCACAAACGATTCCTTACCGCTCACTGCGCTGATATCTTGGTGGAGGAGGTTGGATTCGAACCAACGTAGGCGTAAGCCAACAGATTTACAGTCTGCCCCCTTTAGCCACTCGGGCACCCCTCCGTAGAGAACTGACGATTATGGGGGTACATCGCGCCCCCGTCAAGCACATCCGGAAGATTATTTTCACTCTCTTCCCGATGCCTGCCTGACCACCGATCTCCCGCCCTTGCCCGGCTAAGGCAAGCATGGGTGCTACCGATCAGTGCCATATCTTCGTCAGACTCCGCTTTCAGCGTCGATCTGCATCTGCGCTGAAAACGAAAGACCGCCATCATACGATCTCTTGAGCACTCTGCCAAGCGGGTAGATGCAAAATTTCCGCAAATTTCGTGCCGGGCGGATGCCATGATCTGTTTTAGATACCCCCTGGGAGTCCATAGCTGGTTTCTCGGGTTGCCTGGCCCGACCCGCCAGCGATTGACGTGACACGACTTTCGAACGCTTTCCAGCAATCGCATCATGAGTTTGGGCAACGCTTCCAACCAGAAATCGTGATGGCGACACTGGACTTTGCCAACGTCAGCGACAGGAACAATACCGTCCCGGGCCACCTGCCCGCCCTGGTTCGGAACTTCATGCGTCTGCTTGCTCTTTTTCCGGCCTTCATGATTTTGACCGCACACGCCGCTGGACCGGCAGACGCCCGTGTCGCCCGAGCACGATCACCCGGATCCGTTAGGAGGCTAGCTGATAGCCACGCCCCGGGATGCCCTGGCAGCCGCCGCATCGCTCGTCGCATATGACAGGTTGAAGTCCTCGCGCAATGCCGGGGGCCTAAGTTCGGTATACATCGGGTAGGCCGGGGACCCTCGTGGAGTCAGGATGCGGTCACCCATGCATGGCTGATCAACGATGCACCATGGACGCCATGACCGCCGGCGCCGGTGATAACGCGTCGGCAGACGAATCCTGCAGCCCAGCCTGCATCGACACATTGCAGCCATTTCTTGGCGATGACACACGGCCGTGCCTGGAGCTGCCGCGCAGGTTTGTCCCTGCAATCTCTGCGAACGGTCTGCAGTGCACGGCCCACTGCACTTCGCCGCCGTGCGAACCGACCAACGTCGGCATCTGGCCGACCTATCGCGGCAAATACACGAGCTCCCCCATGCACGTACGATGTTCGCCTCGTGCAGCTGAACACCGATACCTGGGCAGGATTCGGCGCCTGCGCGTTTTCCGCATCGCATTCATCCGAAGACGCGGGAAAGCAGGCCCACGACCTCCACACTTCCACGACCGCTGCGAGCTGCCCGGCATTTCTCGCATCGACCGGGGATCAAGGCCTGAATACGACGCGCCGGTTTACGCCGGGCAATGGCTCCGCACCGATCCGGATACCGCATGCTGGGCGCGATCGACTGACGTCGATGCGGGGGCACGCCCTTCACGTCGATAGGTGAAAGGCGGGACTGCTTTGGCGGCGCCGCCCATTCGCTCATCGAAGAAGTCTACGTGTTTCGGGACGGGCAGCCAGCGCTCATCAAAAGAACCGGCGCGAATTTCTGATGGCATCTGGTTGAGGAATTTGCGTATGTCCGGTTCGCGCTATGCGTCAACGACTTCCGTGTGGCACGCCGGAAGCGTCAATTTTTTTGAACGGGTCGATTTGAGAGAAGATGCGACGAGTTGAGAAACAAACAATCCAAGATCACTACGAGATGTCATCTTGGGCAAAATCCGACTTTGTGCGCTCGATTGGCAGCAGTCACCTGGAGCTTTCGGCAAAAGGACGCCAAACGGCGGATTTGCGCCACTCGTTGCCCAGGTCATCCTGATGGCTCATGTCGGGAACCGCCAGGCGGTAAGCGTGGCACCGACACCGTATTGCTTTAGCATGGCGGCTTTCCAATCGAGATCGCCGAGATGCCAGTGGAGCCACGTTTTATCGCGAACC
>NZ_JBEPLH010000057.1:0-2311 GCF_040545135.1 Burkholderia sp. 572
TGTCAACCTCGGACGTAATTTCCCCAGAAGTGTCGAAGTAAAATTCCCCACCCTGTTCGGACGGTGATCAACCGGCGACGTGATCGAATGGGTTCCTTCGGGGGCGGCCCGGGCGCCGGCGAGCCGGTTCAGTGGGCACGGGGTTCAGGGAGGACGGACGGTTGCGCAGATGGTCCGGCAGCAGATCGGCGTGTTCTCGCAGGCGGTACGATGTGCCTTCGATCTGCACGACGATCGCGTGGTGCAGTAGCCGGTCGAGCAACGCCGCGGCCACCACGCTGTCGCCGAACACGTCGCCCCATTCACCGAAGCTGCGATTGGACGTCAGGATGATCGCGCAACGCTCGTAGCAGGCGTTGACGAGCTGGAAGAACAGGTTGCCGCCGTTGGAGCCGATGGGCAGGTAGCCGATCTCGTCGACGATGAGCAGGCTGTTACGGGCAAGGAAGCGCACGCGCTGCGCCAGGTTGCCTTCCCGTTCGGCCTTGGCCATCGAGTTCACGATCTCGGCCAGCGAGCCGAAGTAGACGCTCTTGCCCGCGCGCACGGCTTCCACGCCCAGCGCAATGGACAGGTGCGATTTGCCCGTGCCGGGCGGCCCCAGGAAGTGAACGGTCTGCCGTCGTTCGATGAACTCGAGTTGCGCAAGCGTCATGATGCGATCGCGATCCAGGCTCGGCTGGAAGCTGAAGTCGTAGCCGGCCAGCGTCTTGATCGTGCCGAGCCGCGCGGTCTGCAGCGCCATCCGGATGCGGCGTGTTTCGCGTGTCGTGAACTCCTCGCCCAGCAACGTTTCCAGCACTTCGAGCATCGAACTGTCGCCTTGCTCGAAGCGGTTCAGGGTGGCATCCAGCGTTTCGAGCGCGCGCGGCATGCGCAGGCCGACGAGATAGCGCCGGATGCGCTCCAGTGTCGAGGCAGGCATGCTGTTCATGCGGTCCTCCCGGCTTCTGCGAGACGTCTTGCGACCTGGTCATAGAACGACAAGGGCCGGCGAGCCACGGTCGCAGCCACCGATGGCACGGGGTGCCGTGCCGGCTGCTTACGCTGGTTTGCACGCCGATGACCGGGCAACAGCGAGGTTCGTCGCCGGCCTTCCAGCACGGGATGCACCGCCAGCAGTTCACCGTCCTCGTAGATACGGATCTCGTGAGCCAGACTGTGGACGTCGAGCACGCGCTTGCGCGTACGATCGGGCACGCTGTAGTAGTTGCCACCGATCGAGACGAGACCTTCGTGGCTCACGCGCCGCTCAAGCCGGATCACGCCGTTGAAGGTGCCGGCCGGCAACGCCTGCAGCGTAGGACGCTCCTCACTGAAGTGCTGAGCGACGACGCGGTGCGTGGTGCCGTGCACGCGGACATTGGCAACCGTGTCGAGCCACTCGCGCAGTTGGCGGTTCAGGTCGGCGAGGTTCTGGAAGCGGCGCGCCAGGAAGAAGTCCTGCCGGATATAGCGATACGGCCGCTCGACCTTGCCCTTGGTCTTGGCGCGATACGCCTTGCAGGCGCGCGGCGCGAAGCCGTAGTGCTGCGCAAACGCGACCAGCTTCGCGTTGTAGACGATGTGCTTCTCGACTTCGCCCAGCACGGCCGCCTTCATCCGGTCGTACAGAATCTCGCGCGGAGCGCCGCCGAGGTGCTCGAACGCTTCCATGTGGCAGCGCAGGACGGTCTGCAGGTCCTGATGCTCGACGAAACGTCCCCAGAGATAGCGGCTGTGCCCAAGCACGATCGAGAACAGCCAGATCGAACGCCGCTGGCCGGGCGCGTCATCGAACTCGACATTGAAGTGCGCGAAATCCACTTGAGCCTGATGACCGGCGGGCGTCTCAAAGCGCACCTCGAAGCCGCGTTGGCGCGGCGGCCGGACTTCCCGAACCAGGTCGCCCAGCGCCGTGCGGCCGCCGGTATACCCCATGGCCCGGATCTCGCGCAGCAGACGTTCGACGCTCAGGTCGGGAAACTCGCGTACACGTTCGGTGACGTAGTGGACGAACGGATCGACCACGCACGGTCGCGGCGCGCGCGGACCGTAACGCGGCGCCTGAACGCCATTCCTGATGTATTTACGAACGGTCTTGCGGTCCATACTCAGTCGAGCAGCGATGGCCGAAATACTCAGCCCTTGCCGATGCAATTCCAGAATCGTCATCACTTCCTCCAGCTCGACCACCGACACCCCCACGACGGATCTCAAGGGCAATATGGTCGGCGATCGACAGGACGGCGCCGCTACCGCGGCGCCGTCAGATAAAAAACTGGGGAAAATTACTTCGACGAAAATGGGGAGTATCTATCCGACGCTGACA
>NZ_JBEPLH010000058.1:0-2109 GCF_040545135.1 Burkholderia sp. 572
GGGAACAGCGCGTACGACTGGAACATCATGTTGACCGGGCGGCGATACGGCGGCAGCGACGCGAGGTCCTCGCCGTCGACGAAGATCTTGCCGGAAGTCGCCGTTTCCAGCCCGGCGAGCATGCGCAGCAGCGTCGACTTGCCGCAGCCCGAGCTGCCGAGCAGCGCGAACAGCTCGTTCTTCGCGATCGTCAGGTTCACGTTGTCGACGGCCGTGCTGTCGCCGAATTTCTTCACGACGTTTTCGATGCGGACGAAGGCGTCGTTTTGCGTACGGGCCGCGGGGGCCGGTTGGGTCTGTCGTGCAGCAGCGGAAGAGGGTATCGATTGCATGGGATTCACCATTCGTTCTTCACGGATTGCAGGCGTGAGCGTCCCCGCGCGAGGCGCACAATGCGACTCACGGACAACGGCTCGTGCCGGATGGAACAGTGCGCGCGGCGCGCGCGGGCGGATGGAGGTCCGCGGATCTCAGGCGGGCAGGCGTGAAGCGATGCCTGCGCCGCCGGAATGCTTCGCGATCAGTGGCCCGTCTTCAGCTGGGCCCACAGACGGTTCTCGAGGCGCAGGATGTCGGCCGGCATCGGCTTCATCAGCACCATCTTCTTCAGCACGTCTTCGGGCGGGTAGACGGTCGGGTCCTGCGCGACGGCCGGCGTGACGAACTGGTGCGCGGCCTTGTTCGCGGTCGGGTAGAACACCGTGTTGGTGATCGCCGCGTTGACCTTCGGATCGGACACGTAGTTGATCCATTTCAGGGCGGCCTCGGGGTGCGGTGCATCCTTCGGGATCACCATCACGTCGAACCACAGCAGGCCGCCTTCCTTCGGGTTCGAGAACTTGATGTCGTACGAGCGCTTCGCTTCGGCCGAGCGGCGATGCGCGATGCCGACGTCGCCCGACCAGCCGAGCACGACGCACACGTCGTTGTTCGCGAGGTCGTTGATGTAGCCGGACGAGTTGAACTGGGTGATGTACGGGCGGAC
Organism: Burkholderia sp. 572; assembly: GCF_040545135.1. NCBI lineage: Bacteria > Pseudomonadati > Pseudomonadota > Betaproteobacteria > Burkholderiales > Burkholderiaceae > Burkholderia > Burkholderia sp. 572. Next base: position 986 of record NZ_JBEPLH010000058.1, read on the forward strand.
TTTCTTCAGGACTTCGAACGCGGCCTGGTAGTCGCCGGGGTTGGTGCTGTTCGGGTTCTTGCCCATGTATTGCAGCGTCGCGGCGAACACGTCGACGGCCTGGTCGAGGAACGACACGCCGCAGCTCTTCAGCTTCTCCATGTTGGCCGGATCGAACACCAGCGCCCAGCTGTCGACCGGGGCCTTGTCGCCGAGTGCCTTCTTCACCGCCTGCGCGTTGTAGCCGATGCCGTCCGTACCGTAGGCCCAGGGCACGCCGTACTGGTTGCCCGGATCGGCATCCGAGATCATCTTCATCAGCAGCGGGTCGAGGTTCGCGAGGTTCGGCAGCTTCGACTTGTCGAGCTTCTGGTACACGCCGGCCTGGATCTGCTTGGCCATGTAGTTCGACGTCGGCACGACGATGTCGTAACCCGAACTGCCGGCAAGCAGCTTCGCCTGAAGCGTGTCGTCGCTGTCATAGTTGTCGTACTTGACGTGGATACCCGTCTGCTTCTGGAAGTTCGGGATCGTGTCCGGTGCGATGTAGTCGGACCAGTTGTAGACGTTCAGGTCCTCGGCATGCGCCGACGGGCTGGCGACCGACGTAAACGCGGCCGCGGCGGCAAGGGCGGCAACGGAACAGGCTTGGCGAAGAAAGCAGGCACGCATGGTGGAATTCCCCTGGTTATGGCGGCGTGCGGCGCCCGCCGCACGCCTGTAGGCAAAACCGTTACGAAATACCCAGTTGCTGGGCGGTTGCATCGACTGCTTTTTTCGCCTTCGATACGAGTTCATCGATTTCCTGACGCGAGATCACGAGCGGCGGCGACAGCAGCATCCGGTCGCCGGTCGCGCGCATGATCAGGTTGCCGTTGAAGCAGAAGTCGCGGCAGATCGTGCCGACGTCGCCGCCGTTCGCGAAGCGACGGCGTTCGGCCGGCGCCTCGGCGAGCTGGAGGCTCGCGACGAGGCCGTGGCCGTGCACTTCGCCGACGATCGGGTGACGCGCGAAGGTCTCGCGCATCAGCGCCTGGAAGTACGGGCCCGTGTCGTTCTTCACGCGCTCGACGATCCCTTCGTCGCGCAGCAGCTTCAGGTTCGCGACCGCGACGGCTGCCGCCACCGGGTGGCCCGAGTACGTG
>NZ_JBEPLH010000059.1:0-1989 GCF_040545135.1 Burkholderia sp. 572
CGCATGGTAGGAGAGCGTTCCGTAAGCCTGCGAAGGTGCCTTGTAAAGGGTGCTGGAGGTATCGGAAGTGCGAATGCTGACATGAGTAGCGATAAAGGGGGTGAAAGGCCCCCTCGCCGTAAGCCCAAGGTTTCCTACGCAACGTTCATCGGCGTAGGGTGAGTCGGCCCCTAAGGCGAGGCAGAAATGCGTAGCTGATGGGAAGCAGGTCAATATTCCTGCACCATTGTTAGATGCGATGGGGGGACGGATCGCGGAAGGTTGTCCGGGTGTTGGAAGTCCCGGTCGCTGCATTGGAGAAGGCACTTAGGCAAATCCGGGTGCGTAATTCAAGGGTGTGGCGCGAGCTTCTTCGGAAGCGAAGCAATTGGAAGTGGTTCCAAGAAAAGCCTCTAAGCTTCAGTCTAACGATGACCGTACCGCAAACCGACACAGGTGGGCGAGATGAGTATTCTAAGGCGCTTGAGAGAACTCGGGAGAAGGAACTCGGCAAATTGGTACCGTAACTTCGGGATAAGGTACGCCCTTGTAGCTTGACTGGCCTGCGCCAGGAGGGTGAAGGGGTTGCAATAAACTGGTGGCTGCGACTGTTTAATAAAAACACAGCACTCTGCAAACACGAAAGTGGACGTATAGGGTGTGACGCCTGCCCGGTGCCGGAAGATTAAATGATGGGGTGCAAGCTCTTGATTGAAGTCCCGGTAAACGGCGGCCGTAACTATAACGGTCCTAAGGTAGCGAAATTCCTTGTCGGGTAAGTTCCGACCTGCACGAATGGCGTAACGATGGCCACACTGTCTCCTCCCGAGACTCAGCGAAGTTGAAGTGTTTGTGATGATGCAATCTACCCGCGGCTAGACGGAAAGACCCCATGAACCTTTACTGTAGCTTTGCATTGGACTTTGAACCGATCTGTGTAGGATAGGTGGGAGGCTATGAAACCGGAACGCTAGTTTCGGTGGAGCCGTCCTTGAAATACCACCCTGGTTTGTTTGAGGTTCTAACCTTGGCCCGTGATCCGGGTCGGGGACAGTGCATGGTAGGCAGTTTGACTGGGGCGGTCTCCTCCCAAAGCGTAACGGAGGAGTACGAAGGTACGCTAGGTACGGTCGGAAATCGTGCTGATAGTGCAATGGCATAAGCGTGCTTAACTGCGAGACCGACAAGTCGAGCAGGTGCGAAAGCAGGTCATAGTGATCCGGTGGTTCTGTATGGAAGGGCCATCGCTCAACGGATAAAAGGTACTCTGGGGATAACAGGCTGATACCGCCCAAGAGTTCATATCGACGGCGGTGTTTGGCACCTCGATGTCGGCTCATCTCATCCTGGGGCTGTAGCCGGTCCCAAGGGTATGGCTGTTCGCCATTTAAAGAGGTACGTGAGCTGGGTTTAAAACGTCGTGAGACAGTTTGGTCCCTATCTGCCGTGGGCGTTGGATATTTGAAGGGGGCTGCTCCTAGTACGAGAGGACCGGAGTGGACGAACCTCTGGTGTACCGGTTGTCACGCCAGTGGCATCGCCGGGTAGCTATGTTCGGAAGAGATAACCGCTGAAAGCATCTAAGCGGGAAACTCGCCTTAAGATGAGATATCCCTGGGGACTAGATCCCCTTGAAGGGTCGTTCGAGACCAGGACGTTGATAGGTCAGGTGTGTAAGCGCAGTAATGCGTTCAGCTAACTGATACTAATTGCCCGTAAGGCTTGATCCTATAACAAGTCTGCCTTGTAGATCGGCGCCGTGCGACAGCACCGGCCGCAAGATCCAAGCGACAAGTTGGATTCTCGTGTGTGATACACACAACTCAAAATTACTGCTTCTTCCAAGATTGGTTCTGTTGGCCACGCCAGCAGAACAACCCTCTTTGCCTGATGACCATAGCGAGTCGGTCCCACCCCTTCCCATCCCGAACAGGACCGTGAAACGACTCTACGCCGATGATAGTGCGGATTCCCGTGTGAAAGTAGGTAATCGTCAGGCTCCCTAAGCCA
>NZ_JBEPLH010000060.1:0-1873 GCF_040545135.1 Burkholderia sp. 572
AACGCTACCGCCAAGGCCGAGATCGAGCATCTGAAGCTGCTGATCGCAAAGCTGCGCCGCATGCAGTTCGGCCGCAGTTCCGAGAAACTGGACCGCCAGATTGAGCAGCTTGAGTTGCGACTGGAGGAACTCGAGGCCGACGAAGGTGCTGCTCCCATCGAGATTCCGAAGGCAACGCGCACTGCACCGGAACAAGCGCCGCGCAAACCGCTTCCCGAGCATCTGCCGCGCGAGATCCTGACGTACTGGCCGGAATCAGGCGAAACCTGCACTGCGTGTGGTGGCCCTATGAGGCAACTCGGCGAAGACGTCTCCGAACAGCTTGAATATGTACCGGCCAGCTTCCGCGTGATCCGCCATGTGCGCCCGAAACTGGCGTGTACGTGCTGCGACCATATCGCGCAAGCGGCTGCGCCGAGCCGCCCCATCGAGCGTGGCCTGGCTGGTCCGGGCTTGCTGGCCCATGTGCTGGTCGCGAAGTTCGCGGATCACCTGCCGTTGTATCGCCAGTCAGTGATCTATGCGCGCGAGGGTGTCGATCTGGATCGCTCGTTGCTGGCGAAATGGGTGGGCCATGGCGCGAACCTGCTGCGACCGCTGGTCGACGCCTTACGCCGGCACGTCATGGCGGCCACGAAACTGCATGCCGACGATACGCCGGTACCGGTACTCGCGCCGGGTAATGGCAAGACCAAGACCGGACGGCTGTGGGTCTATGTGCGCGACGACCGAAACTCGGCCGACATGACGCCGCCAGCCGTCTGGTTCACCTATACGCCCGACCGCAAGGGCATCCATCCGCAGCAGCATCTCCAGCCGTTCAACGGTACGTTGCAAGCCGATGCGTACGGCGGATACCAGGCGATTTACGAAACCGGGCAGGTAACAGAAGCAGCCTGCTGGGCCCATGCCCGGCGACAGTTCTATGAACTGCATGCCGCGCGACCGAATGCCTTGAACACCGAGGCGCTGGAGCGTATCGGCGCGTTGTACAAGATCGAGGAAGCGATCCGGGGCAAGCCGCCCGATGAACGGCGGGCGTACCGGCAAACCCACGCCAGGCCATTGCTTGAACAGTTCCATACGTGGCTGAGTGCCACGTTGGAAACGCTCTCGCGCAAATCCGACACGAGCCGGGCGATCCTCTATGCGCTGAATCGGTGGGAGGCGCTCACACGCTACTGTGACGACGGGCAGTTGGAGATCGACAACCTGCCGGTCGAGCGCGCACTGCGCGGCGTAGCTATCGGACGGCGCAACTACTTGTTCGCGGGGGCAGACTCAGGTGGCGAGCGCGCTGCCGCTATCTACAGCCTGATTGGCACCGCCAAGCTCAATGACATCGATCCGGAAGCATATCTGCGCCATGTGCTGGCGCGCATTGCGGATCATCCGATCAACCGGATTGATGACCTGCTGCCCTGGCATCTGGCACAGGATCTGGCTTAGTCCTCGTACGAGATCGGCGCTTCGGCGCAATCCAGGACAATCGAGTGCATGCGGATCTCGCACCACTCCTTGAATAGCTTGAGCGTACGACCTTGCGGCCATAGACGCTCGTCGACATACCAGTCCTCGAGCATGCGTTCGAAAATGACCTGCCAGTGCTTCTGTAACCAACGCTTGGCAGCGGCATCGGGATCGCTACCGGATGCAGGAACCAGAAAAGCGTTTGCGTTCTCGCTGGCTTGTTCCAGCGTCAATGCCATGCCTGGGGCAGAATCGACGCTGTTGATCCAGGTAACAAACGGAGCCTTCGGCACCACGATGGCAACAACTCGGTTCGCGATAAAACGTGGCTCCACTGGCATCTCGGCGATCTCGATTGGAAAGCCGCCATGCTAAAGCAATACGGTGTCGGTGCCACGCTTAC
>NZ_JBEPLH010000061.1:0-1801 GCF_040545135.1 Burkholderia sp. 572
CGATCGGATCGCTATAGGCCGGATAGATAAACGCGAGTCGTCTATCGCCACCAGTCTGCGCTTGCGGTTTGCGGGTGGACCATAGAGAAGTCCATACTCCAGATTTCATTGGTCGCCGTCACGATATGCTTCGGTTGTCGTAACGGCACCGATTTGTTGCGTCGTGGGCGCTTATGTCGCAACGACAGGCCTTCCGCACGATACAGCGCTTTAGACGCGCGTGGCTGTGATCTCCTTGATACGCCGCAGATCTTCGTCAGGCTGGTTCGATCGCGACCGCGCGATTCGTTGATTAACATGCGCCGACGGGCTGGTTTTCGAGTTCTTTTGCCAGGACGTCCAGCTACATGGCCTTGTTCAGACTGACATTTGCTGCCAGCCGTTTCAGCTTCGCGTCTTCCTCTTCAAGCTGCTGCATCCGGCGTAGTTCGGAGGGCCCCAGCCCTCGGAACTTCTTCTTCCAGTTGTAGAACGTCGCTACTCTGATCCCGAACTGCAACAAATCTCTTCGATCTTCGTGCCCAACTCCACCGGCTTCGGTGCAAACGCGATCTGCTCTTCGGTGAACTTGCTCCTCTTCATGGCATGGCCTTCGTGTCCGCCTGGAAACATCAGCACGGTTTTCTCTACTTTTGAGCCGAACTGCCTCTCGAGTCGGGGGCAGATCCGCCAAAAATCGGACAAATCCGAACTTCGGCACTCATTTGTCATATTGTCCGGCCCAGTGCGCGCGACTAATCTCAATATAAAGTCGATATGTATTGACGGCGTATCAGAGTCATTCGGTCCAATGCATCACACTCGGCTTCGCGTGCGAAGCCTGATATGGAGCAATGCCGCCGGCTACCGGAGACGAGATATGCATTCGCTTATGCGCTACATTTCCCTCGTTGAAAACCCTACATCACCATGAAAATCCTCAACGTCGTCTTTGCCGACGATCATTCCGCCATCATGGCCGGACTTCGCATGCATGTCGACAATCTGCCAGGCACTCGGATTATCGAGGAGGCACAGAACTCCACTGTGCTAGTAGATTTGCTCGACGCACAGCCTTGCGATGTGATCGTTGTCGACTACGCGATGCCCAGCGGACGCCTTCGCGATGACCTCGCGCGGCTGGAACTCCTGCGCCGCCACTATCCTGATATCGCCGTTGTCGTCTACACGGCAATTGAAGCTCCCGCGTTGCTGGAAGCGATACATCAGCGCGGTCCACGCGCAGTCGCCAGCAAAAGCGAGCCACCGGTGAAAATCGCGGCCGCGATCCGAAATGTGGCGGAAGGCCCCCTGACGGTGGATCCTTCCCCACAGGCGCTTGTCCCGCGTGCCAAGCGCTCCCGCAAGCACATTGCCACGGGCATCCCGAGGTTAACCCGACTTGAAGCGGAGGTAGTGCGACTGTACGTCTCCGGCCTCACCATCAATGAAATTGCACAGCAGCGCAATCGCACCAAGCAAACCATAAGCGCGCAAAAGCAGAGCGCCAAGCGCAAGCTGAACATCACGCGCGACTTTGATTTGATCCACTATATGACGGAAAAAGGCTTTGCCACACTCAGCGAAGCGGCCGCAATGCGCTATTCGGACGATCAGCAAGACAAGTAGCCGCCCCACCTTTCGAGCCAAGCGTTCTTGCCGTGCAGTTGCTTGAGTACGCAGGCCTGCTTCGATTACAGGCCTACGTACTGACTCGATCTGCTCCATTGTTGATGTCCACGCAGAACTGACCCACCTGAGGCAGTAATTTTCATCGAATTTTGACCCACGTGATTGAATGCCCTGCTCAATCTTTGAGCAG
>NZ_JBEPLH010000063.1:0-1466 GCF_040545135.1 Burkholderia sp. 572
ATCGACGCCTCGAGCGCGCCTGCCTGCACCAGCACCTGCTCCGCATAGAGCTGCGCGATCGCGATCTTCGCGCCGAAGAACGCCGGGTCGCTCGCGCGGTTCGCCTGCGCGGCCACCACCAGCGCACGCGCCATCTGCCATCCGCACAGCACCACGCCCGCCAGCTTCAGGTACGGCACGCTGCCCGCGAACACCGCATTCGGGTCCTGCTTCGCGTTCGCCAGCACGTAATCCACCACCGACGACAGCGCCTTCGCGCCCTTCTCCAGCTGCACCTTCATCGACGCGGCCGCCGCACCGTCCAGCTTGCCCAGCGCCGCGACAGTCTCGCCGATTTCGGCGATCAGCGCCTTCGCCACCGCACCGCCGTCGCGCAGCGTCTTGCGGCCCACCAGGTCGTTCGCCTGGATCGCCGTCGTGCCTTCGTAGATCGCCAGGATCCGCGCATCGCGGTAATACTGCGCCGCGCCGGTTTCCTCGATGAAACCCATCCCGCCGTGCACCTGCACGCCCAGGCTCGCCACGTCGTTCACCATCTCCGTGCTCCAGCCCTTCACGACCGGCACCAGATATTCGTAGATTGCCTGATGACGCGCCCGCGTCGCCTCGTCCGAATGGCGGTGGGCAATGTCGCTGTGCGCGGCGGCCACGTACGCCAGCGAGCGCGCGCCTTCGGTCAGCGCGCGCATCGTGCCGAGCATCCGGCGCACGTCCGGGTGATGGATGATCGTCACCGACTGCTTGGCCGATCCGTCCACCGGGCGGCTCTGCACGCGCTCCTTCGCGAATTCCGCAGCCTTCTGGTACGCGCGGTCGGCCACGCCGATCCCCTGCATCCCGACGCCGAAGCGCGCCGCGTTCATCATGATGAACATGTATTCGAGGCCACGGTTCTCTTCGCCGATCAGATAGCCGATCGCGCCGCCGTGGTCGCCATATTGCAGCACCGCCGTCGGGCTCGCCTTGATCCCGAGCTTGTGCTCGATCGACACGCAGTGCACGTCGTTGCGCGCGCCGAGCGAGCCGTCGTCGTTGACCAGGAACTTCGGCACGATGAACAGCGAGATGCCCTTCACGCCTTCCGGCGCGTTCGGCGTGCGCGCCAGCACCAGGTGGACGATGTTGTCCGCCATGTCGTGCTCGCCCCACGTGATGAAGATCTTCGTGCCGAACACCTTGTACGTGCCGTCGCCCTGCGGTTCGGCGCGCGAACGCACCAGCGCAAGATCCGAGCCCGCCTGCGGCTCGGTCAGGTTCATCGTGCCGGTCCATTCGCCCGAGATCAGCTTCGGCACGTAGCGCTGCTTCTGCTCGTCGGTGCCGGCCGTCAGCAGCGCCTCGATCGCGCCGTCGGTCAGCAGCGGGCACAGCGCGAACGACAGGTTCGACGCGTTCAGCATCTCGATGCACGGCGTCGCGATCAGCTTCGGCAGCCCCTGGCCGTCGTATTCGGACGGGTGCTGCAG
>NZ_JBEPLH010000064.1:0-1364 GCF_040545135.1 Burkholderia sp. 572
AACTAATGGTATGGTCCACCCGCTTCTTCTATCGTAGTGGCGCTACCACCCATGGAGGCTGCCATGAACTCGGTCACGTTAGGAATCGATCTCGGCAAGCGCTGGTTCCACGTCGTCGGCTGCGACGCTGCCGGCAAAGTCGTGCTGCGCGAGAAGTTGGGGCGCAATCAACTCCTGCAGCTTATGGCACAACATCCACCGTGCCTTGTCGGCATCGAAACATGCTGTGGCTCGCAGTATCTGGCCCGCAAATTTCAGGGCTTCGGGCACGACGTGAAACTTCTGCCAGCACAGTACGTCAAGCCGTTCGTCAAATCGCAGAAGAATGACTTCAACGACGCGCAGGCTATTGCCGAAGCTGTCCGACTTCCGACGATGCGGTTTGTGCCGCTCAAGTCAGAGGAGCAGATGGATGTCCAGGCGCTGCATCGCGCCCGCGAACGCATGCTCCAGCAACGCCTGGCATTGACCAACCAGATTCGCGGACTGCTGCTAGATCGCGGTATCGAGATTGCACAGGGATTTTATGCCCTTCGCACTGTGTTGCCCGCTCTGCTTGAGAAGGAAGACTCCGGCCTTACTCCCATGATGCGCGATCTTGGGCGCATGCTGTTCGACATGTGGAACCGCACGGAAGCAACCATTGAACAGATGAACGAACGGCTCAAATGTCTTGCACGCGAGAGTGATCTTTGCCGGCGCCTTCAAACGATCCCAGGTGTCGGTGTCTTGCTGTCGACCGCCATCGTCTCCGCAGTCGGCAATGCATCAACGTTTAGGCGTGCACGCGATCTTGCCGCCTGGGTAGGGTTGGTACCACAGCAACATACAACCGGCGGCAAGCCCCGTTTGCTGGGCATTACAAAGCGGGGAAATAGTTATCTGCGGCGTCTGTTCGTGCAGGGTGCCCGCGCGCTATGGGTGTGGAAAGACAAGCACCCCAACGATCCGATACAGCGCTGGCTACTGCAACTCGCCGAGCGCCGGCATGCACACGTTGCTGTCTGCGCACTGGCAAACAAACTCGTACGCATTGCGTGGGCTGTCATGCGAAGTGGCGCAGAGTTTAACCTGAACTATCGCACCGGAACCGTAGCAGACCGATAGCCCTACCCCTGACCACCGTTACTTTCCGCAACTCGCGCAGCGAATCAGCATGGCGCAAACGACCATCCGTCGCTTCTCCAAACCCGTCTGGACTTCCGGCAGACATCATGCCGCGCCACTAATTGGGACGGAAGCGTGCGACTTCATCATGCAGGCCAGATCCGGATTCGATCGGATCGCTATAGGCCGGATAGATAAACGCGAGTCGTCTATCGCCACCAGTCTGCGCTTGCGGTTTGCGGGTGGACCATAGAGAA
>NZ_JBEPLH010000065.1:0-1356 GCF_040545135.1 Burkholderia sp. 572
GAGCCTATCCGAAACTTTGTGTGCGAGGCATAAACTGGCGACCAAGGAGCCACTTTTATGCCACGCAAACGCAAGGAAGAAGTGACGATCGAACCGGGCAAGGGCTTGAACCTGGACCCGGAACTGATCAAGCAACTGGTGCCCGGAACGCTGGACCGGGCGACGATCAACGAGCAGCTTGCCGCACTCAAGAAGGCGATCTTCGAGCGGGCGCTGGGCGGCGAACTGACCCACCATCTCGGCTACGAGAAGGGCGAGGCCAAGCCGTCGGACAGCACGAACCACCGCAACGGCACCAGTCGCAAGCGCATCACGACCGACGACGACCTGCTCGACGTCGAGATTCCGCGTGACCGCGAAGGGACGTTCGATCCGGTGCTCATTGCCAAGGGCGAGCGACGTTTTACCGGCTTCGACGACAAGATCATCGCGATGTACGCGCGCGGCATGAGCGTGCGGGAGATTCAGGGGTTCCTGCTGGAGATGTACGGCATCGAGGTATCGCCGGACTTCATCAGTACAGTGACCGATGCGGTGATCGACGAAGTGCGTGAATGGCAGCAGCGGCCGCTCGAGCCGATGTATCCGGTCGTGTTCTTTGACGCCTTGCGCGTCAAGATTCGCGACGAAGGCGTGGTCCGCAACAAGGCGATCTACTTGGCGCTCGGCGTGCGCCGCGACGGCACACGTGACGTGCTCGGCCTCTGGATCGAGCAGACCGAGGGCGCTAAGTTCTGGCTGCGGGTCGTCAACGACCTGAAACTGCGTGGCGTGCAGGACATCCTGATCGCCGTGGTTGACGGCCTGAAGGGCTTCCCGGAAGCGATCAACACCGTGTTCCCGGAAACGACGGTTCAGACATGCATCGTGCATCTGATCCGTAACTCGCTGGACTTTGCGAGCTGGAAAGATCGCAAGTCGGCTGCCGCCGCGCTCAAGGAGATCTACCGAGCACCGACGGCCGAGGCGGCCGCCGTGGCGCTGGACGCGTTCGACGCTGGACCGTGGGGCACGAAATACCCGCCAATTGCCGCACTCTGGCGGCGAGCCTGGGAGCAGGTGATTCCCTTCTACGCGTTCGCGCCGGACATACGGAAGATCATTTACACCACGAACGCCATTGAGTCGCTGCACATGCAGCTTCGCAAGATCATCAAGGCACGCGGCCACTTCCCGTCGGACGAGGCCGCGCTGAAGCTGATCTGGCTGGCACTGCGCAACGTCGTTGCCAAGTGGACCGGCTCCCGGCACGATTGGAAGAGCGCGATGACCCAGTTCGCGCTGCTTTACCCAGAGCGCTTTAGTATCGGAATCTGAGTTTTAACCTGCCTCACACACGAAATTCCGGATACCTCC
>NZ_JBEPLH010000066.1:0-1186 GCF_040545135.1 Burkholderia sp. 572
GGAGGTATCCGGAATTCCGTGTGTGAGGCGGGGTTGAGATTCAGACTCCAATGTTGAATCGTTCCGGGTAAAGCAGTGCGAACTGCGTCATGGCGCTCTTCCAATCGTGCCGGGAACCGGTCCATTTGGCCACGACGTTGCGCAGCGCCAGCCAGATCAGTTTGAGCGCGGCCTCGTCCGACGGGAAGTGGCCGCGCGCCTTGATGATCTTCCGAAGCTGCATGTGCAGCGACTCGATCGCGTTGGTCGTATATACAATTTTTCGGATATCCGGCGCGAAGGCATAGAACGGAATCACCTGATCCCAGGCCCGGCGCCAGAGCGCGGCAATCGGAGGATATTTCGTACCCCACGGGCTTGTATCGAACGCGTCCAGCGCCACGGCGGCCGCTTCGGCGCTCGGTGCCCGATAGACCTCCTTGAGCGCCGCCGCGATCGATTTCCGGTCTTTCCAGCTGGCGAAGTCCAGCGAGTTCCGGATCAGATGCACGATGCAGGTCTGGACCGTCGTTTCAGGGAACACCGCGTTAATCGCTTCCGGGAAGCCCTTCAGGCCGTCGACCACGGCGATCAGGATGTCCTGCACGCCGCGCAGCTTCAGGTCATTCACCACCCGCAGCCAGAACTTGGCCCCCTCGGTCTGCTCGATCCAAAGGCCCAGCACGTCGCGTGTGCCGTCGCGGCGCACGCCCAGCGCCAGGTAGATCGCCTTGTTGCGGACCACGCCTTCGTCGCGGATCTTGACGCGCAAGGCGTCGAAGAACACCACCGGGTACATCGGCTCGAGCGGGCGCTGCTGCCATTCGCGCACTTCGTCGATCACGGCATCGGTCACCGTGCTGATGAAGTCCGGCGACACCTCAATGCCGTACATCTCCAACAGGAAACCCTGAATCTCCCGCACGCTCATGCCGCGTGCGTACATCGCGATGATCTTGTCGTCGAAGCCGGTAAAGCGTCGCTCGCCCTTGGCGATCAGCACCGGATCGAAGGTGCCTTCGCGGTCGCGCGGAATCTCGACGTCGAGCAGATCGTCGTCGGTCGTGATGCGCTTGCGGCTGGTGCCGTTGCGATGGTTCGTGCTACTCGCCGGCTTGGCTTCACCCTTCTCGTAACCGAGATGATGGGTCAGTTCGCCGCCCAGCGCACGCTCGAAGATCGCCTTCTTGAGCGCGGCCAGTTGCTC
>NZ_JBEPLH010000067.1:0-1178 GCF_040545135.1 Burkholderia sp. 572
TGTAGTGGCTAGATTGAAATGTCCGCTTTTGGCTACATAGAAATGTCCGCTTTCGTGCCGCGTAAGCTGTTCGGCCGCCGGGTGTCCGGCGCCGGAGGCTGCGATGGCTGCAACGGAGCGGATCACGATGACGATGCGCGAGCTGGACAGGTTCAAGGTCATTCAGGACGTCGCGGACGGCAAGCTCAAGCCTTGGCGTGCAGCGGAACGGCTGGAATTGACGACGCGGCAGATTCGCCGGCTGGTCGCCCGGCTTCGGGAATACGGCGCGGCGGGTTTGGTATCGGGACACCGATCGAAGCCCGGCAATCGTCGGCTGGACCCAGGAGCCGCCGACCGGGCGCTGTCGATCATCCGCGATCGCTACGCCGATTTTGGGCCGACGCTGGCCTGCGAGAAGCTCTGGGAATGTCACGGCATTCGGCTGGCCAAGGAGACGGTTAGGAAGCTGATGACGGAGGCAGGTTTATGGGTGCCGCGCCGGCAGCGACCGCCGAAGATTTATCAGCCTCGAGCGCGCCGGGCGTGCCTGGGCGAACTGATCCAGATCGACGGCAGCGACCATCGGTGGTTCGAGGAACGGGCGCCAGCCTGCACGCTGCTGGTGTATGTGGACGACGCGACGAGCCGGCTGATGATGCTGCACTTCACGCAGACGGAATCGACCTTCAGCTACTTCGAAGCGACACGCGCGTACATCGAACGGCACGGCAAACCTGGGGCGTTCTACAGCGACAAGGCCAGCGTGTTCCGCAACGTGAAGCCAGGCAAGACTGGCAATCGCGTGACGCCGTTCGGCCGGGCGATGTACGAGTTGAACATTGACACGTTCTGCGCGAACAGCAGTTCAGCCAAGGGGCGAGTCGAGCGAGCACACCTGACGTTGCAGGACCGATTGGTCAAGGAGATGCGATTGCGCGGCATCAACACGGTAGCCGACGCCAACGCTTACGCGCCCTCCTTCATGGCCGCCTACAACGCACGCTTCGCGAAGCCGCCGAAGAGCGACTTCAATGCGCACCGACCACTGCGGCCTGACGAAAGCCTGGACCTGGTGCTGACGTGGCGCGAGCCGCGGAAGGTAACGAAGTCGCTGACGGTGCAGTACGACCGAGTGATGTACTTGCTGGAGGACACGCCGGCCAACCGGAAGCTGATCGACCGGCAGATCGAGGTGT